>JBCKHR010000019.1:0-18333 GCA_038905755.1 Candidatus Planktophila sp. | reverse complement strand
TATATTGGCGGCATCAATTTCGTCTTGTGAAGAAGCTTCTGGGTCAGCTTCGTTAATCTTTACGCCGTATGTCTTCTTAAAACCATCAAGCATCGAACCGTAATCAGCCCAGTAATGCGGAAGTGCAATCGTGTTTAATTGACCTTCTGCTTTGCATCCCTTGATTAAGCCACCCATACCACCAGCTTGTGATGCGTTTTGCGCTGTTGCAAATTTATGAGCCTTAGCAGATGCACCACCCATGGTGGGAACTGCTAAAGCAAAGGAAATAACTGCAACGATCGAAATCTTTGCGAACTTTGTTAACTTCACTGTGTATTGCCTCCTATTTTTCTGGTAAGTATTACTCGGGGTACAGCCCCCACCGCTTGCCAATCACGTGATGCCGGCAAGAAGGAGGAACAGAGGTAACTTAGCCCACCCGCCGTTGCTAGTAAAGGTACTTGCGGTAACGATTTCGTGTCTTTTTAATTAATTTTCAGGTTTTGCGTTCAATTCCTTAGCCCTGTTTTCGCGAAGCCGCAGCTTCGAGAACTTGCGTTGATCGAAGTATCGAGAGAATTATGATTGTTAAGCCAAGTCCAACGACTTGAAAGCCAAGTCCAACCGAAACCCCCATAGCTGCAGTCGAAAAAACGGTCGCTGCGGTGGTGATGCCTTGAATTCCAGAAACTTTATTAGTGAAAATCAAGCCAGCCCCGAGGAAACCGATTCCGGTCATTATTGCGTGCAGAGCACGAGTCGGGTCCCCGAATTCAGAGTTTATGTTCAGAACGGCACCAATAGCAACAATTGAAGCTGATGAGGCAGCTATCAACGCCATCGTTCTGGGACCAGCTGCTTTTCCAGCGCGATCGCGTTCCCATCCAATGATTGAACCTAGGATTGCGGCGATTGCCGTATTGATAATGATGGTGGCTTGTAGCCATAAGTCGACCGAGTTCATATTAATCATTGAAGGATAGTACTCGGATTTATACCGCGGATGCGCTAATTACTTACTCTCGATAGACTCCATAGTTCTATGGCAACGATTCGCTTATATGCCGCCGCACGGGCAGCTGCTGGCGCGATGGAATTGACGACTTCCAAAACCCAACTTCAGCAAATTCTTGATGAGTTGATGCAGGTTAACTCTGAACTTGCGCGCATAATTCCGCAATGCACCGTCTTAATTGATGGGCTTATTTGTCATGGATATTCAATCCAAGTCGGAGCTTCTACTCAGATTGATATATTGCCTAAATTCGCGGGTGGCTGACGTTAGCTACCGATAGCAGAGACCGCGGCGTTAAGGAAGGGGCAGCCAGCGAATAAACCCTCCTGGCTTGGTAACTCCGGTAGGCAAAACTGCAAAGCCGGTTGAATGTGCTAACCCACGCAACATCGCTGAACCAAGCTGCGCTTCAGATTTAAAGCGCCCAGCAACGATATTTCCCGCCACTAGTCTATTAAAACCAGGTGAAGTTGATAGCTCTTCGTTACTTGGAAATTCTTCAAGATCTCTCTTAGTTTTTGCTAGCAAACTTTCAATGACTGGTATACCAAGAGAGAGCAGCGCCACAACTGCCGATTGTGGATTACCCGGCAAGCCAAGTACTGGTAAATCGTGCCGCCCGGAACGGGTAATTGTGGCCAGAAGCGCTGGGTGACCTGGTCGACATTTAACGCTATCGATTAGATAGCGTCCACCAAGTTTTTCGATTGCTGCATGTATGTGGTCGCGCGGGCCATCGGCAGTTCCGCCAGTAGTTACCAGTAAATCAATAGCAGGAAGAAACTCATTAAACGCTGCCAGCGTTGATTCAAGTGTGTCTTCAACGAAAGTGGTGGCAATAACATCGCAACCTAATTGTGCAAGCATCGCCGGGATTTGAAACTCTAATGAATCTCGAACTTTCCCAGCACGCGGCAAGCCGTCATGTAGTAATTCATCACCGAGAATTAAAAGTAGCGTTCTAGGTTTTATGATAACTTCAACACTGTCGTAACCAGTTGCAGCCAGCAATCCAACCATTGCCGGAGTTAAAGTTGTGCCTGCGCTAATTAGAATTTCATTTTTTTTGGCTTCAACTCCTGCTGGTCGAATATCTTCGCCAATGGAGATTGGACCGGTAATAAAACCATTTTCTTCGAGAGAGCGCTCCCAACGCAGAACGCTTTCGCCGCCGCCAGGAATAACTCCACCAGTTGAAATCTTTAACGTTTCTCCACTTTCCAATGTTTGCGTTGGTAAAGTTCCTGCAACAATCTCGCCCACGATTTTCCACGGAGGGATTCCTGATACAACCCAACCATCCATCGCCGATGTTTCATATGTCGGTAAATCAACTAGTGAAAGTGCATCCTTAGCTAAGACGCGTCCAATAGCGTTACTTAATGGGATAATTTGGGAAACTAACCGCGGAAAACTACTTCCCGCTATTTCACGTGCGAGATCCCATGCAATTTCTTCGTGCACCATTTATGCGCTCTCAACTGTCCAAGCTTTAGCCAATTCAGATATTTTCATCGTCACTTCTGCAACGCTTGCGCCTTGCGCAACGGCAATACCAATTAAGTATGTAGTAACTGGTGCCATTTTTCTTTCTACGCTATGGGCTGCATCGCGAGCTACTAATAAAAGTGAATCAACATCAACATCAACCGATAGGCCAAGTTCTTTTTGTACTTGAGCAATCCATTTATCCATTTTTCTCCCCGACCAATTTTCTCACTGCCAATAAATCTTCTTCGGTGTCTATATCTATAAGTGCAGTTAACTCATCAGCGCTTAGTTTAATACTCTTGACGTTTAAAAGCGCGAGGATGGCTTTCATAGATTGGTTCTCAACGCTACCAAGGTCGGCTATAGCCGCTGAAAGCTTCTCCACTGAGTACACCCCAATCAAAGGTTGTAGAAAACCTGCAGCATCTTGCGGCAGGAGTGCCCCGACCGATTCATCGATATTGGCAAGCAATTTTGGAAACAAAATCGCCGCAAACGGCATATCGGTGGCAATTACGCCGACCCATTCGCTTTGAATAAATGGAAGCGCGCTTGCAATGGCAGCTACTGGACCACCATGAATTGGAAACTCGCGCAGCACTCTCAATTTCCTGGAAGAGTTCTCGGGCTCATCTCCGACGAGAAAAATTTCAATTCCTTCTGGTAATTGCTGGAGTATGTTTTCAAGGAGCGATAGATCATTGAATCTTGCTAAGTATTTATCCGAACCAAATCGCTTACTTCGACCGCCCGTGAGGACAATCACAGATTCCAGCCTTCTCATTTTCTAATCATGCCATAGGCATGAGAGGCAACCCTCACAAAAAAAAGGTTTCTCGGCTGCGGAGTCTTTACCCTTTGCAAAGAGATCCTGAACCGGAGAGTAAGGAGAGTTTTTGTGAAATCTATAACTCGTTCACAATCTAATCGAGTTCTAATTTTATCGACGGCAAGTTTTACGATTCTCTTTGCTGTGTGGATGATGTTTGGCGTTCTGGGAATTCCAATCCAGAAAGAATTCGGATTAAGTGATCAACAATTAGCATGGATACCTGCAGTTGCAATTCTCAATGGTTCCATCTGGCGGCTATTTACTGGCATTTGGACAGATAAATTTGGCGGACGAATCGTCATGACGGCAATTCTGGTAGCAAGCGCTATTCCTGCATATCTGGTAAGTACTGCCCAAAGCTATTCGGAACTCCTCTTTTATGCTTTTCTCGCCGGCTTTGCAGGTAACTCATTTAGCGTTGGAATTGCTTGGAACGCGGCTTGGTTTGAAAGATCTCGTCAAGGTTTTGCTTTAGGAATGTTTGGTGCAGGAAATGTTGGCGCATCCGTTACAAAATTGCTCGGTCCGCTAATCATTGGCGCAGTTCCAGTGGCAGGCTATTTTTCTGGGGTAATCCCTGGTGGGTGGAGATTCATCCCAGTCTCATATGCAATATTGCTTTTACTTATGGCAGGGTTAACGTGGTTTGGCTCGCCCAGCCCCGACAAGATTCCTGGGAAAGGTCGATCACTTAAGGAGATGGTTCGACCAATAAGAGAGCTTCGCGTTTGGAGATTTTCCCTCTATTACGTCGTTGTCTTTGGAGCATATGTTGCGCTAGCTTCTTGGCTTCCAAAATATTATATAAGCGTTTATTCCGTCACTCTTACCAAAGCTGCACTGCTCACTGCGGTTTTCATCTTTCCAGCATCCCTGCTCCGTCCTTTTGGCGGCGCGCTCTCTGATCGCTTCGGTGCACGAAAAGTCATGTATTCAACTTTCGCAACCGCTCTCCTTTCAACGGGAATATTGATGATGCCGTACGGGCACATTGTTATTTATGGAGCCGGTGGAGTTGGCTCACCGGGCACGAAGGAAATACTTCAATGGCAAGTAAGTATTCTCCCCTTTACGGTGTTGGTCTTTATTTTGGGATGTGCGATGGGCATTGGAAAAGCAGCTGTCTATAAGCACATACCTGAATACTTTCCTAACGATGTTGGCGCAGTTGGTGGGTTAGTAGGCATGTTTGGCGCACTTGGCGGATTCTTCCTCGTTCCGCTATTTGCATTTATGAGCGGCGTTACCGGAGCTCCACAATCAACATTTGGAGTTCTATTTCTGGTAACTCTAATCGCGTCTATCTGGATGCATCTGACGGTAGTGCAGATGCTCCATCGCGAAAATCCTGAGAAGCAACATCATTTTGATCACGGTTACACACCCCTAGACGCAATAAAGGAGCGCTAAATGTCAACTAATAACCCTGCTACAACCGGAAGTGCTCGTTGGCTGGAATCTTTTGATCCCGAGAGCGGCGATGCCCAGCAGAATAAATTGGCTTGGCGAACGCTATGGATTACAACTTTTTCTTTAACTTTGGCTTTTAGTACTTGGTTTTTAGTGAGCGCTATAGCACCAAAGTTGCAAGGGGCAGGATTTAATTTAGATAAAAATCAATTATATTGGCTAACATCGATGCCCGGGCTTTCTGCAGGAATCTTGAGAATAATTTGGACTTTCTTGCCACCAATTGTGGGAACCCGACGCTTGGTCAGTGGTTCAACAATCTTGCTATTGCTCCCTTTAACTGGTTGGTATTTCGCCCTACAGAATCCAAATACACCTTTCTCGGTACTTTTAGGTTTGGCATTTCTAGCCGGTTTGGGCGGAGCAAACTTTTCTGGATTTATGCCAAGCACTTCATATTTCTTTCCTAAATCTAAACAAGGAACAGCTCTTGCTACCCAAGCAGGCATTGGTAATTTCGGTGTTTCGCTCGCTCAACTGCTCACCCCGTGGCTTATTAGTTTCGGAGTAATCGGCAGTTCAATGATTTTCAGTAAGAAAGATCCTGCTGGAAAAATAATTGCAACGAGTGACGTATGGTTGCATAACGCCCCACTCTTTTTCATTCCTCTGGTAATAATCGGAGCCTTCCTTGCTTGGCGATATTTGAAATCTGTTCCAGTAAGAGCTACCTTGCTGGAACAGCGAGACATTTTTTCTGACAAACACACCTACATTATGACCGTGCTTTACATGATGACTTTCGGAACCTTCTCTGGATATGCAGCTCAATTTGGTCTACTTATTAAGAACCAATTTGGTGGGTTCGAAAATGCTCCAGATCCTTTGAAGTTTGCTTTTCTGGGTGCCCTGGTGGGGTCGGTTTCCAGAATTATCGGAGGACCAATCTCCGATAAAATTGGCGGTGGCATTTTAACGACGATTTCAGGGTTCGGCCTCCTTGGTTCAATGTTGGTTGCTGCCACTGCTGTTATGCCAACTTCGGTCGATCAATTCCAACTCTTCTTATGGAGTTCGCTCTCGATCTTTTTCTTCGCAGGTTTAGGAAATGCCTCTACCTTTAAACAGATCCCGATGATTTTCCCGAAGCGTCAAGCTGGCGGAGTTATTGGATTTACGGCAGCAATTGGCGCTTTTGGCCCATTTATCGGAGGCGTGGCTCTGGTATTGATGGCACCTCAGACTTTCTTTTACATTGCAGCTTCCTTCTTCGTCGTATGTATTTTCTTGAACTATTGGTTTTACGCACGTAAAAACGCTGAACGTCACTGCTAATAGCTTTAACAATTGGAGATTTAATGAACGAGAAACCAACAAGCGGAGCCGGAGAGAAAATCTTTGAAGCTCTTGCTCACACCCGGAATTTTTTCCGCAAAGCGCAAATCTCGGAGGATTCTCGCAGTATCGAATTTGCAGGCGGTCGCGCCGGCGACGTTTTCTATCGTGATCGTTGGTCACACGATCGTGTGGTGCGAAGTACTCATGGCGTAAATTGCACTGGCTCATGTTCATGGAAAGTCTATGTAAAAGACGGCATTATTACCTGGGAGAGTCAACAGACGGATTATCCATCCGTAGGTGCTGACTCCCCAGAGTACGAACCCCGTGGTTGTCCACGGGGCGCTGCATTCTCTTGGTACACATATTCGCCAACACGAATTAGGTATCCCTACATCCGTGGAGTTTTGGTAGAGCTTTATCGCATCGCAAAGAGAGAAGTTGGAGATCCAGTATTAGCTTGGGCTGCTGTAGTCGAGAACGTCGAATCCGCTAAGAAATATAAATCAGCTCGTGGACATGGTGGATTAGTTCGCACTTCATGGGATGAGGCGTTGGAAATCGCCGCCGCCGCGCAGGTTTACACAATAAAGAAGTACGGCCCTGATCGCGTTGCTGGATTTTCTCCAATCCCAGCGATGTCTATGGCATCCCACGCAGCGGGAGCTCGTTACACCTCCCTTATTGGTGGAGCCATGCTCTCCTTTTACGATTGGTATGCCGATTTACCTATTGCATCTCCGCAAGTCTTTGGCGACCAGACTGATGTGCCAGAGAGTGCGGATTGGTGGAATTCGAGTTACTTGATTATGTGGGGATCGAATATTCCAACGACTAGAACTCCAGATGCTCACTTCATGACTGAAGTTAGATACAAAGGCACGAAAGTTGTCACGGTAAGTCCAGATTATGCAGATAATACGAAATTTGCTGATGAGTGGATGGCCGCGCACCCCGGAACTGATGGCGCGCTGGCCATGGCCATGGGACATGTAATCTTAAAGGAATTTTTTGTTGATCGCCAAGTTCCTTATTTCGATTCATATGTAAAGAAATTCACTGATTTACCTTTCTTAATTACGTTGGAGGAACGCAAAGATAAACCAGGTGTTTACGGAGCACGTCGCTTCTTAACCGCGAGCATGATGGATTCTAATTTCAAAGATGAAGATCAATCTCAGCTAAAACCTGTTCTCATAGACGAAGTAACAGATGAAGCTGTAATTCCAAATGGATCACTTGGTTTTAGATACGCCGACAGTGGCGTTGGAAAGTGGAATTTAGATTTAGGTAGCGTTAAGCCCGCGCTCTCGGTTTATGGCGATAAATCTGTGCTCATAGATTTACCTCGCTTTGATCAAGGTCAAGCGGTCAGCGAAGGTGGCGGGATTCTGCGCCGTGGCGTTCCTGTTCGCACTATTGGCGGACATTTAGTCACAACTGTTTACGACTTAATGTTGGCCCAATATGGCCTCGCGCGTCCCAACCTTCCAGGTGAATGGCCAACTTCGTATGAAGATTGCGAACCATTTACTCCCGCCTGGCAAGAAGAAATTACTTCGGTGCCAGCGGCGCAAGTAATTCGTATTGCGCGCGAGTTTGCCAAGAACGCCGAAGACTCCAACGGTAAATCGATGATTGCACTCGGTGCGGGCGCAAACCATTGGTTCCACTCCGACCAGATTTACCGCGCAATTCTCTCGCTCGTTATTCTTACTGGTTGTGAAGGTGTCAACGGTGGAGGTTGGGCGCACTATGTAGGTCAAGAGAAATGTCGACCATATACCGGCTGGGCACAGCTAGCTTTTGGTTTGGATTGGTCGCGACCACCTCGCCAAATGGCTGGCACGCCTTTCTGGTATTTAGCAACAGACCAATGGCGATATGACGGCTTTGCGGCAGATGCGCTAGCTAGTCCGCTCGGAAGTGGAATATTCAAAGGCCAACATATAGTTGATACATATGCTCAAGCAGTGCGCATGGGGTGGACTCCATCATTTCCTACTTTCAACCGAAACCCTTTTGATTTAGTGGAAGAGGCCCAAATCGCTGGAATTGCTCCAGATAAATACGTTGTTGAAAAGCTAAAGGATGGAACTTTGCAATTTGCTTGCGAAGATCCAGATGCGCCAGAGAATTTCACGCGAGTATTAACGGTCTGGCGCGCAAATCTCTTAGGATCTTCTGGAAAGGGAAATGAATATTTCCTCAAACATTTATTGGGAACCGAGAGCGCAATACGCGCAGAAGAAACGCCGGCGGCGGCGCGGCCAGCAACAGTTAAGTGGCGCGAACACGCACCAGAAGGCAAACTTGACTTGTTGGTATCACTTGATTTCCGTATGACAAGTACGGGCCTCTTCTCGGACATACTGCTTCCTGCAGCAACTTGGTATGAAAAATATGATTTATCAAGTACAGATATGCACCCATTTATTCATGCATTTAACGCAGCAATTAACCCACCATGGGAAGCGCGCAGTGATTATGATGCATTTTTAGCGCTCTCAAAAGTTTTCTCTAAACTTGCTTCCAAACATTTAGGTGTTAGAAAAGATCTTGTGGCAACTCCGCTGATGCACGACACACCAGGGGAGACAAAACAACCAAATGGAATTGTTTTGGATTGGAAGAAAGGCGAATGCGAAGCAATTCCTGGGGTAACAATGCCAGCGCTGACTGTTGTTGAGCGCAATTACCCGGCAATTGGTGAAATGATGGTCGCGCTTGGCCCAAATGTTGAAAATTTAGGCACTGCTGTTAAGGGCATAACGCTCAAGCCAGCCCCTGAAGTTGCCTATTTAGCTCGAGTCAATGGCAGCGTTCAATCTGGTATCGCCCAGGGCAGGCCCTTACTTGATACAGCAGAGAAAGCATGCGAAGCAATTCTGGCGCTCTCTGGAACCACCAATGGAAGAATTGCTACAGCTGGTTTTGAATTTTTAGAGCAGCGAACCGGACAGAAATTACGAGACTTGGCGGCAGATAATGAAGGCAAGCAAATTACTTTTGCCGATACCCAAGCACGTCCTGTTCCTGTCATAACAAGTCATGAGTGGTCTGGTTCCGTACACGGAGGTCGACGGTATTCGCCATTTACTATCAATGTCGAACGTTTGAAACCTTGGCACACTCTTACAGGTCGGCAACACTTCTTTTTAGACCATGACTGGATACATGAAATCGGTGAAGCGCTACCAAATTATCGACCTCCGTTAAATATGCACCGTATTTTTGGTGATCAACAGACTGGAATTGGCGCAGAGGTGACAGTGCGCTATCTCACTCCACACTCAAAGTGGTCGATTCATAGTGAGTATCAAGACAATCTGTTTATGCTTTCATTGAGCCGCGGCGGTCCTGAAATTTGGATGTCGGTTGAAGATGCCGAACAAATTGGCGTTAAAGATAATGAATGGATTGAATCGTATAACCGAAATGGCGTGGTTGTGGCTCGGGCGATTGTCTCGCACAGAATGCCAAAAGGAACGGTCTACATGTATCACGCCAAGGATCGAACTATCGATGTTCCGATTGCCCAAATGTCAGGCAAGCGAGGCGGAATTCATAACTCTCTAACGCGCTTGTTGATTAAGCCTACGCATTTGATTGGCGGTTATGCTCAACTTTCATATGGATTTAATTATTACGGTCCAACTGGTAATCAACGTGATGAAATCACTGTGATTCGCCGTCGCTCACAAGACGTTGAGTATTAGGAGAAATCATGCGCGTAATGGCTCAAATTGCAATGGTTATGAACCTTGATAAATGCATTGGTTGCCATACCTGTTCAGTCACATGCAAACAAGCGTGGACGAATAGAACTGGTACTGAATATGTCTGGTTTAACAACGTTGAAACACGGCCAGGTTTAGGTTACCCACGCGAACATGAAGACCAAGAACGTTGGCGTGGTGGCTGGAAATTAAATAAAAGAGGTAAATTACGATTGCGTGCAGGCGGACGTATTCGCAAGTTGGTGACCATTTTTAATAACCCGTTGCTTCCAACGATGAAAGATTATTACGAACCTTGGACCTATGACTATGACACTCTTATTAGCGCCCCAGCGCAGAAGAATATTCCAGTTGCACGACCTCACTCATTGATCACTGGTAAACCAATGAAAATCGAGTGGTCGGCCAACTGGGATGATAACTTAGGAGGCACTGCTCAGAATGGGCATAGAGATCCGATTCTTCGAAATTTAGAGCAGAAAGTAAAGCTTGATTTTGAAAACGCTTTTATGTTCTATCTCCCTAGGATTTGCGAACACTGTTTAAACCCTGCATGTGTTGCCAGCTGTCCATCTGGTGCTATGTATAAACGTAGCGAAGATGGAATTGTCTTAGTGGATCAAGATGGTTGTCGTGGCTGGCGAATGTGCGTATCTGGTTGCCCGTATAAAAAAGTATATTTTAACCACGCGACTGGAAAAGCTGAAAAATGCACAATGTGTTATCCGCGGATTGAAGTTGGCCTACCGACTGTTTGTTCTGAAACGTGCGTAGGGCGATTGAGGTATTTAGGTCTCTTTCTTTACGACGCTGACCGCGTTGGCGAAGCGGCAGCGACACCTGATCCAAAAGATTTGTACCAAGCTCAACTCGATATCTTGCTCGACCCCAATGATCCAATTGTTATAGCTGCCGCGCGAGCAGAAGGAATAGCCGAAGATTGGATTGATGCAGCACAGAAATCGCCAGTCTATAAATTGGCTAAAGTGCATAAAGTCGCGCTCCCGCTGCATCCTGAATATCGAACCATGCCGATGGTCTGGTATATTCCGCCACTATCGCCAGTAGTCGATTCTTTGACTTCAACTGGCCATGATGGCGAAGATGCGCGCAATTTATTCGGCGCAATCGAGACTCTTCGAATTCCAATTGAATATTTGGCGGAGTTATTTACCGCTGGAGACGTTGCGCCTGTTACTTTGGTATTGAAGAAATTGAGTGCGATGCGCTCATATATGCGCGATGTGACGCTAGGCAATGAATTGCAAGAAAGCATTCCGGAAAGCGTAGGCATGAGTAGCGCGGATTTGAAAGATCTCTACGAGTTACTTGCTATCGCTAAATATGAAGACCGATATGTAATCCCAGCGGCTCACGCAGAAGCGGGCGCCGCGCTAGAGGAAATGGGTTGCAGTCTCGATTATTCTGGGGGCGCTTACGCATCTGGAACAATTGGCGAAGCAAGATCGGTTCCAGTTTCTATTGAGAGTTTCCACCTTACTAAGAAGAGACTTGAAGCCGAAAGCTTCAAAGAGATGGAGCGCTAAAGTGAGTTCGCTCTCTGAATTTGAAAATAGAACCGTTTTTCTAGCTTTGAGCCACGCACTTTCTTATCCAGAGGAAGTGTTGCTATCCAACGCCGGCGCTATCAAGACTTTGATGTTAGATCTGGGCGGTGAAATTTCTTCGAAGTATTCAAACTTTGATAATTGGCTAACATCAAAACCACTTCTGGAGTTGCAACAAAGTTATGTCGAAACTTTTGATCAAAAGAGAAGTTCATGTTTGTACTTAACTTTTTATTTAAATGGAGATACTCGACAACGCGGCATGGCTCTCTGGCGCTTCGCGCAGAAGTATAAAGAGTTTGGTTTCGAATTAGATAAAGGTGAACTTTCAGATTACTTACCGGCAACCCTCGAATTTGGCGCAACAATCGACCTGGCGGCCTCGATGGCGTTGCTGCAAAGTCACCAGAGCGCCATTCTTGTACTGATGGAATCGCTAAAAACTCAACAATCGCCATATCGGCACTTGATTGAAATTTTGGTGAAAGTATTACCAAAGTTAAGTGCACGGGAGCTAAAAGAGGCAGAAGCCCTCATGAACGCTGGGCCACCAAAGGAACTTGTTGGCCTTGAAGGTTATGGTGGACCGGTCTCCGTTTCGATTGGAGTTCGACCATGAAGTTCGTATGGGAAATTTTTCCTTACATTTGTTTAAGCTCGTTCGTACTTGGGCATGTATGGCGATACAAGTATGACAAATTTGGCTGGACTTCACGTTCTAGCCAATGGTATGAATCGAGGTTAATTCGATGGGCCAGTCCGCTCTTCCATTTTGGAATTCTTGGCGTCTTAGCTGGACACGTTATTGGTTTACTAATTCCTAAAAGTTGGATTGATTTCATCGGCATACCAGAAGATGTTTACCATGACGTTGCCGTCACCGCCGGAACACTTGCTGGCTTGGCAGCAGTTATTGGCATGGTGGGGCTGATTTACCGACGTCGCTTAACACCTGCAGTATTTAAAGTAACAACGCGTATGGATAAGGCAATGTACGCGCTACTCGGGTCAGTTGTTTTCGCCGGGATGTACAACACGGTTGGAGTTCAACTTCTTGGCGCCGGATTTGAGTATCGAAGTACTGTCTCTATCTGGTTCAGATCAATTTTTGCTTTTGCTCCAGAGGGAACGCTAATGCTTGATGTGCCGATATCTTTTAAGATTCATGCTCTCTTAGCGTTCTCGCTGTTAGCACTTTGGCCATTCACGCGTTTAGTTCATGTCTTATCGGCACCAATTGGTTACATCTTTAGGCCGTACATTGTTTATCGCTCTCGCGGCGAGAATAGCGGCGGGGGAAATAGACCTATTAAGCGTGGTTGGGATGCGGTAGCAGTAATTAAAAAGTAACTGATTTCAATAAATGGTAAGTGAAGGGTCAATCTCTTTCACCCACGCTAAAACTCCACCTTGTAAGTGTTTTACATCGGTAAAACCATTGGATTTCAATACTTCTAGGCTAGTTGCTGAGCGCACACCTGAACGGCAATGCATGATTATTGGCATATCTTGTGGAATTTTTGAGAACGCACTTCCATCGAGAAAGAAAGCTAACGGAATGAGTGTCGCTCCAGGAATTCGGACAATTTCCCATTCATGTGGTTCGCGTACATCTACCAGGAAGAATTTCTCCTTTGCATCAATCATGCTCTTCAATTGCGTTGCAGTAATCGTGGAAACTTCGCCACAGAACTCTTCATAATTTTCGAGCAGGTGTAACTGTGTTGCTCGTGGACCGCAGAGTGAACAGTGCGGATCTTTCTTCGTCGTAACTTTTCGATATTCCATTTCAAGTGCGTCATAAGTCATGATTGATCCAAGCAGAGGCACCCCCACTCCAGTAATAAGTTTGACGGTTTCAGTGCTCTGAATTGCGGCGATGGAAGCACATAAAACTCCGAAGACTCCTGCCACAGAACAGCTGAGTACCGATCCTGGTTCTGGTGGTTGCGGATAAAGACATCGATAGCACGGACCGTGTGCTGCCCATGAAATTCCTGCTTGCCCATCAAATTGAAAAATAGAACCCCAGACACAAGGTTTATGAAGCAGAGTTGCCGCATCATTTATAAGATAGCGGGTTGCAAAATTATCAGTGCCATCAACAATGACGTCATAACTTTCAAAAATTTGCATTATGTTGGAGGTGGAAAGTTTTACGCTATGGAGCTCAATCGCGACGTGGGGATTGATTTGCGCGATGGTACTTGCTGCGCTTTCAGTTTTTTTCATTCCTATGCTGGTTTGCCTGTGAATAATTTGGCGTTGCAAATTACTTTCATCGACAATATCGAAATCTACGATTCCCAGAGTTCCCACCCCAGCAGCCGCTAAATACATAAGGATTGGTGAACCAAGGCCGCCTGCTCCGACAACGAGAACCCGAGCGCTCTTTAGCTTCAACTGTCCAGCTTCTCCAATTCCAGGCAGAGCGATGTGGCGGGCATAGCGCTTGACTTCATCTGGCGTCAGCGGTCTTTGGGCTATTTCCACACGCTTAGCCTATGAGAATTGGGGGAACGCAAGCGTAGAAATTTGGATACAACTGATATACGATTACAACTATGAGCCTAGCCAAACCGATTGAGATTCTCTCTCGGGGCGCAAACTCCTCAGATTCGTTAGCGCAAGAGGCCTATGGATTGATTCGATCAATGATTATTACTTTGAAGTTAGAGCCAGGTTCGCCGGTATCGGAGGTGTTCCTCATGGAGAAATTAAATTTTGGGCGAACTCCAATCCGTGAAGCGCTGCGGTTGCTGGCTAACGAAAAGTTAGTAGATGTTTATCCGCGTCGTGGCGTTTTTGTCGCTCGCGTAGATGTTAAGAATCTTTCTGCTCTCTCAGAAGTTCGCGCGGTATTGGAAGTCCAAGCTGCAGAACTTGCCGCCCTCCGTTCAACTCCAGCTGATCGGGCAGTAACGCTGACTTTGATAAAAGAAATCGATGGAATTGATGGCCAACCAGATATGAGCAAATTGATTCAATTAGATCAACGCATCCATCACCATATTTACGAGTCAGCTCATAATGAATTTCTTGCAAAAACACTGGATCAGTATTACGCGCATGCTTTGCGCATTTGGTTCTTAGCTCTGGATCGAGTTGAAGGGCTCTCTGAAGCAATTATCGAACACCGAGATTTGTTGGAAGCTATTGCTGCCGGCGATGGAAAAGCAGCACGCAAGGCAATGACTGATCACATAGAAGGTTTCGAAAAAACAATTCGGAAAACTCTTTAAACCAACTACCAAAGGAGAACGAGGAAATCATGAGCGCTCTACCAACAAAAGCCAAGGTCATCGTTATTGGCGCCGGCATCGTTGGCAACTCAATGGTCTATCACTTGGCCCGCCTTGGTTGGCGCGAGATTGTGCAAATTGATAAAGGCCCGCTACCAAACCCGGGTGGTTCTACTGGTCATGCATCTAACTTTATTTTCCCAACTGATCATTCCAAAGAGATGACTGCAATAACTGCTTCCAGTATGGAACAGTACAAAGCTCGTGGAACTTTTACCGAATGCGGTGGAATCGAAGTCGCACGCACACCAGAGCGGATGCAAGAGTTAACTCGACGGATAACTTCGGCGAAATCATGGGGTGTTGAAGGTGGGAGAATTCTCAACCCAGCAGAAGTCAAAGAGTTAGTGCCCTACATTGATGAGAGCGTGATTCTTGGTGGTTATTACGCTCCGAGCGTTGGTGTCGTTGATTCAGTTCGCTGTGGGACTCTTATGCGCGAGGATGCCATCGCAATGGGTGCGTTGGTGAGTTTTTCAAATATTGAAGTAATTGGCATGGGCGTTGCAGGTGGACGCATTAAGCGCGTTTGCACCGATCACGGAGATATTGAAGCGGAATACGTTGTGATTGCTACCGGCTGCTGGAGTCCAAAACTTGCCGCCATGGCAGGGGCGTCAATTCCATTAACACCTGCAGTTCACCAAATGAAAGACATTGGGCCAGTTCCGTTCTTTGCCGATACTAAAGGCGATATTGAGTGGCCAATCGTTCGTGACATGGATACAAATATGTATGAGCGCCAACACGGAACTGGTCTTGAAGTTGGTTCATATGCTCATAGACCGATTCTTTATTCACCAGAAGATATTCCTTCAAATGCGCTGGCAGCGCTTTCGCCTACTGAGTTTGCTTTTACTCAAGGGGACTTCGATATTCAAGATGAGCACTCGTATGAATTGATGCCAGAGATTATTGGCGATGAAAACGTCCGGGAAAAATATGCGATTAATGGAATTCTTTCTTTAACTCCAGATGGGATGCCAATTCTTGGCGAAACCCCAGAAGTCAAAGGTTTATGGTCAGTTGCTGCAGTTTGGGTTAAAGAAGGTCCAGGAACTGGTAAAGCCGTTGCCGAGTGGATGGTTCTTGGTGAATCCGAAATTGATTTGCACGCATCTAATATTGCTCGCTTCTACGAGCATCAAAAGAGTACATACCATGTGAAAGCACGATGTAATGAAGGTTTCAATAAGACTTACGGAATTGTCCATCCAAATGAGCAATGGTCTAGCAATCGCGATGTTCGCCTTTCTCCATTTATCGATCGCGAAAAAGCACTCGGTGCAGTTTTTTATGAAACAGCTGGTTGGGAACGTCCATTCTGGTATGAAAGTAATAGCGATTTACTGGCTAAATTTGGCGAAAAAGTTATGCCACGAGCCGCCGAGTGGGAGTCGCGCTGGTGGTCTCCAATTATCAATGCAGAGCACTTACAAATGCGTGAGAGTGCCGGAATTGTTGATTTGAGCGCATTTGCAATCTTTGATGTGAGCGGACCCTCAGCGCTAGCAGTGGTGCAGAAAGTTGCGCTGCGCCAAATGGATGTTGCCATCGGTCGGGTTGTTTACACCCCAGTGCTATCGCACAATGGTGGATTCATTTCCGACTTAACGATTATGCGTTTGGGAGAGAGCCACTTCCGCGTTGTGACCGGTGGTGCGCATGGAATGGCAGATAAGAAATGGTTTAGCGATCAGTTACCAGATGATGGCAGCGCACAAATCAGCGACTTAACTTCTTCCTATACAACTATTGGTGTTTGGGGACCTAAAGCTCGTGAGATCGTTCAAGGGATCACGGCAACTGATATGTCTAAAGATTCTTTTAAATTTAGCACTTGCAAAATTATTGAAATTGGAACGCTTCGTGTTTTGGCATCCAGAATTTCATATGTTGGTGATCTTGGTTGGGAGTTCTATATTTCGATTGAGCAAGGCGCGAAGTTGTGGGATGCGCTCTGGGAATCTGGCAAGGTACACGAGATGGTTCCCGTTGGCATAGGCGTCTATGGGACAACGGGTCGGTTAGAGAAGAGTTACCGTGCATACGGCGGCGAACTTGAAACGGAATACAACGTTGTTGAAGCTGGCATGCAGGCTCCTAAATTAAAGGAGCAAGATTTCATCGGCAAGGCCGCTCATATTAAACATCGCAGTGAAAAACCTGTCACAACTCTTGTTTCATTGACTGTCGATGATCACACTTCTTCGACTGGAGCCAAGCGCTACATGCTGGGAAAGGAGCCAATTCTAACGCTTGCGGGTGAACCAATTATCGATGCCCGCGGTCGCCGCTCATATGTAACAAGCGCGGGATCTGCTCCTTCACTTGGAAAACATATTTTGATGTCATACCTGCCAACTGAATTGGCGGTACTTGGTGCGAAATTTCTGGTGGAATACCTTGGAGAAAAGTATCCATGTTCTATTGCAGGTGTTGGCGCAGCTCCGCTATTTGACTCTTCAAATGAACGGATTTTGGCGTAATGGATATTTTAGTCTGCTTAAAACGAATTCCGCTGGCAGGTGGAACGCTTATTCTCACGCCGGATTCAAAAGATATTGAAACCAAGCACCTTGGTTTTGGTATTAGCCCACACGAAGAGAATGCAGTGGAAGCTGGAGTTCAACTAGTTGAACAGATGGGTGGCACGCTTACCCTTTTAACTCTTGGACCCCCTGATGCCGAAGAACAACTCCGCGCCCAACTTGCGATAGGCGCTACGCGCGCAATATTGCTTTCCACCGATGGGGGCGAGTGGGACCCGCAAGGAACTGCGGCGGCTTTAGTTGATGCCATAAACGCTGAAGAAATTAAATTTGATTTGATTATTTTTGGCGCTGAGTCAGCCGACAGCGCTGGCTATCAAATTCATATCCGGGTTGCTCACGCACTCAATCTTCCAATCATTACAAATGTTAAGGCGATGAAAGTTGAAAACGAGAAAGTGAGTTGTGAACGGGTAGTCCCAACTGGTCGTGAGCTCTATGAAGCTCCGCTACCTGCGATTATCACAGTGCGCGACGGATTGAATATTCCTCGCTACCCATCAGTTCCGGGACGTATGCAAGCACGGAAGAAATCGGTGGAGTTTAAGAGAGCCGAACCACGCGTTCCAAAGCTAGAGAAATTAAAGCTCTCAGTAGTGCCATCAAAATCAACGGGCGCGCAAATTCTTGGTAAAGGTGTCGAAGCAGTTCCTGCACTTGTTGACGTGTTAAAAAAGATTGGAATAATCTAATGATTCTTGTACTTATCGATCATGATCGTGGCGAACTCGATCAACTCTCACTTCGTGCGCTGAGCGCTGCTCGAGCGCTAGGTCACGATTTAGAAGCTGTAGTAATTGGTAGCGATGGTTCGCCTCTGGCAGTTATTGCAGGTGAGTACGGAGTCAAAGTTTTGCATGTTGCCTCACATCCAGATTTGACTGATTACACACCAATGGCATCAGGTCGCGCAATTGTTGAATTGATCGAAAAGTTAAAGCCGGCTGCAGTTTTGGCAGCAGGAAGCGCGCGAGGCAATGAACAGTTAGCTCATGTTGCAGCTTTTCTTGACCTTCCAATGGCTGCAGAATGCCTCACTATTTCTTTAAGCAGCTCGGCCGGATTACCACATCGCGTTTCGCGCGCACGGTGGGCTGGCAATC
>JBCKHR010000018.1:0-19329 GCA_038905755.1 Candidatus Planktophila sp. | reverse complement strand
CACGAATTGTGTGTGATTTGCGCAGTAGATTTTAATTTGCGGGTGTAGCTCAATGGTAGAGCCTCAGCCTTCCAAGCTGGCCATGCCGGTTCGATCCCGGTCACCCGCTCCAAAGTATTTTTATCCAACCGCACCGACTAAATTGATAAGTGCTTTTCCTGTGAGGCTAAAAGCATTCGTTGATGTGGAGCCGAGGGCGTCTGTGACTCTGGACACCAAACCTGTGTCATTGATTCCAACAATAACCGTTCCTATTATTAAGAATGAATAGTGTCTAGCACTGACTCCGTTGACAAAACTTCTAGAGTCACTAACAAATGTTTGATAAACAAGAGTCGAACTCACTGAAGTTGCTCGTACATCCATTCCAAAATATAAGACAGCAGTAGTATTTGCCGCGAAGGTCCCATCGATAATTATTGTGAAATTGTATGAATTTCCGCTAGTCAGGGTAATGAAAGTGGATGAGTCTGCAGTTCCGTTTGCTGTTCCATTAGATATTGACCAAGAAGGTATTGTTACGAAATATGAGTTTGAAGGGCCAGTTGCTCCTGTCGCACCTTGAGAACCTGCGCCTCCATTAGCACCAGTTAAACCTTGCGACCCTGTTGCGCCTTGCGATCCTGTTGCACCGGTAGCGCCTGCGCCTCCATTCGCACCTACTCCTCCATTAGAACCCGTTGATCCATTAGCACCTGCTGGCCCGGTGTTTCCGGTGGGCCCGGTGTTTCCGGTGGGCCCGGTGTTTCCGGTGGGCCCGGTGTTTCCAATTGAACCTTGCGATCCTGTTGCACCGGTAGCGCCTGCTCCTCCATTAGCACCGGTTGCACCGATGAGTCCTTGCGATCCTGTTGCACCTTGCAGACCTGTGCCACCGGTAGCGCCTGCTGTCCCTGACGTCCCAGTTAAACCAACTAACCCTTGCGGACCTGCACCACCGGTAGCGCCTGCGCCTCCATTAGCACCTGCCGTCCCTGTTAACCCGATGAGCCCTTGCGAACCAATGGGTCCGGAGTCACCTTGTGAACCTTGTGAACCTGTTGGTCCAGCCGGTCCTGACGAACCTGCCGCTCCGTTAATTCCATTTGCACCGGAAACTCCAGCTAAACCAGTTAAACCAATTTCACCTTTTGCGCCTTTTGTTCCAGACGCTCCAGTTTCTCCTTGACGACCCGAAGCCCCTGTTAGTGCAGCAGCCCCTGTAATACTTTTTCCGTTATTGTCTGCAAGAGCAGTGGGGCCTTTTAGCGAAGTTAGAATCGGCCATTTATTTTTGACTTTTGGTCCATACAAGTTTGCGTTCTTGGAATCAATATAAAAATCTCCATTAATACCGACCGAAATCGCAGGTGCACCGAAACCACTAAGAATTGTGTTTGGAATTGTTGCAGTAGTTCTACCGGCGCTTTTGAGTTTTACAACCTTGGCTTTACCGGCCGCGAAAGTTGTAGTTGGCGTGAGCAAAGTTAAAACCAGTACAAAGACAGTAAGACGTGAAGAGATTTTCATTTCATTCTCCTAGGTAAGCGAAAAAGGGATCTCTCCTAAATTCAGTATGACCCTTGGGTCACTTATCCAGAATCGGGTGTTCCCCTGCTCTTTATCTGAGTTCTAGCGGGGTTTCCCTATGCCTTAGCCAAGAAAACTCACAAGGTGTTCTCAAGGTTTCCAACTACTTTTTTCAAGATTGGGGTGTTAATTACGTATTAGTCAATGACGTTGGGTCAATGGCAAACGAAATACCAAATGAAAGGTGGACATGAAAATGTCATCGAAGAGAAAGGTCGCAACAATTGCGATCACAGTGGCGGCCCTGACCGTCGGAACTGTTGGTTTCGCCAGCGCTTCCGAACATAAGGGTAAGAAGATTTCTATCGCTAAATCATTTATGAATGTCACCGGAGTCGGTGGCGGCATGCAGGGCGGCATGCAGGGCGGCATAAACAGTGCAGACCGTGCAGCACATGAGGCTCTGATTGCAAAGACAATCGGTCTAGATTTCACAGTTATCAAGGCTCGTCTTGCTGCTGGTGAGTCACTGGGTGCAATCGCTGGAACAAAGAAAGATGCACTTATCGCAGTTCTCGTTGCAGAAGCAACCAAGCGAATTGATGCAGCCGTAACCGCTGGAAAGTTGACTGCTGCAGAAGCAACAACTACCAAGGCTGGGCTCGTTGCTCAGATCACTGCAAAAGTTAGCGCTACACATGTAGCAGGTTTTCTTGGTGGTCAAAAAGGTGGTTTCGGACAGGGCGGCATGCAGGGCATGAACGGCAAGAACGGCATGCAGGGCGGCATGCAGGGCATGAACGGCAAGAACGGCATGCAGGGCGGCAAGCACTGGTAATCCCAGAACCAACCGTTTAACTCTTTTCTAACGGGGTGGAAACCCGCCGCAACCTAGCATGTGGCGGGTTTTCCATTTTCGATCAGCCATTGATGCGTACTGCATGGCAAGATGCGTACATGCAAATTCATATCGGAAGCGACCATGCAGGTCTTGAATTAAAAGCCGCTCTTGTTGCTCACTTGCAAAGTAGCGGTCATCAAGTTACAGACCATGGCCCACACGAATATGACGCCCTCGATGACTACCCCGCTTTCTGCATACCCGCTGCCATTGCAACCGCTGCTGATTCAACTTCACTTGGAATTGTTTTGGGAGGTTCAGGAAATGGCGAACAGATTGCTGCAAATAAAGTTAAAGGCGTTCGTGCAGCCCTTGCTTGGAACAATGAAACTGCAAAGCTAGCCCGCGAACATAACAATGCAAATGTAGTTTCAATAGGTGGCCGCATGCATACGATTGAAGTGTGCAAAGAAATTATCGATACATTTATTTCGACACCGTTTACCAACGACGAGCGACATGTAAGACGTATTGGGCAAATCGCAAATTACGAGAATACGGGTTCGATTTAGTTATTTTTCGTGTAACGCAAATCAGTCACATGGTGATCTTTGTCGATTCCTTGATCTTCAAATCGAGTCACTGGGCGCCATTCTGGTTTTGTTACAACTCCCCCAGTAAATAGATCGCTCTTAGAGAAAATATCTTCTATCCATTTCGCATATGGAGCCCAATCGGTTGCTATATGGATAAAGCCGCCATCTTTTAACTTCGGTGCGACCATTTGCAAGAAGCCATCGGTGACAATTCTGCGCTTGCGATGCTTAACTTTTGGCCAAGGGTCGGGGAAAAATAGATGAATTCCATCAAGTGATTTGTCGGCAATCATCGCTGGTAGAACCACATGAACATCTTCTTCAATAATTCTGATGTTGCCTACACCAAGCTCTTCAATTCGTGCCAAAAGTTTTCCAACTCCCGGTGGGTGTAAATCAACTGCGATAAATGAATCATTTGGAGAATTTTGTGCAATTAAGGCTGTTGCCTCACCCATTCCAAAGCCGATTTCCATAATGATTCGACCGGTTTCAGGGAAAATCTTCCTTAAGTCAAGGATTTCTTCAGCAAACTCAATTCCATAAAGTGGCCATAAGCGATCCTTTGCCGCTTGCTGGCCTGATGTAATTCGAGAGCCGCGAATCTTGTAGCTGCGCTTGCTCGGGCGGTCCATGGAGCAACTCTGTCATGGTTGGATTGCATCCTTGAAATCGAAACGAAAATAGAAGGAGTTACCCGTGCCAGGATTGAATCTAAGCCGCGCTGAAGCTAAGGAACGTTCTACCCATATCGCCGTTGAAAGTTATGACATCACCCTTGATGTCACTAAAGGCGCGGAAACCTTTTATGCAAAGAGCGTTGCCAAATTCTCATGCAGTAGCCCTGGGTATGACACTTTCATTGACGCTGTCGGCAAGAAAATCATTTCAGCAACGCTAAATGGCGCAGATATCGCACCGTCCGATTTCGATGGCAAAACTCTTTTCCTTAAAAACTTAGCGGCAGAGAATGAGTTAATTATTGAAATTGAAGGGGTCTATTCAAAGAGCGGCGAAGGTTTGCAACGCTCAGTTGATCCATCCGATGGTGAGGTTTATCTATATTCCCAAGGTGAAACCGCACATATACGCCATATGTATCCCTGCTTTGATCAACCGGATTTGAAAGCAACTTTTACTTTAACTGCAATCACTCCGTCTCATTGGCAAGGGATTTCCAATAACCCAGTGAAGAGTAAAACTGATTTAGACGAATCGAAAATTAAGTGGGAGTTCACAACTACTCCAAGAATTCCAGTTTATATTTCAGCATTTATAGCCGGCCCTTATGCAAGCGTGCATGAAACTTATGAAGGTTCTAAAAATATTGAGATGGGAATCTATTGCCGCAAATCAATGGCGACTTTCTTAGACCCAGCAGAGATATTTCTGATTACTCGCCAAGGGTTTGATTACTTCGAAAAAACTTTCGGTCTTGCTTATCCCTTTGAAAAATATGACCAAATTGCAGTTGTGGACTTTAACTTTGGCGCAATGGAAAATGCTGGCGCAGTTACTTTCCTCGAAGGTTTACTTGTCTTCCGCAGCAAAGTGACCGAACGCATGTATAACGCACGTGCCAATACCATCTTGCACGAAATGGCACATATGTGGTTTGGGGATATGGTCACAATGTCTTGGTGGGATGATTTGTGGCTCAATGAATCATTTGCTGAATGGTCTTCTTATTTAGCCCTCGTTGAAGGAACTCGTTTTAAGAACTCTTGGGCAGGATTTAATAGCGATCGAAAGAACTGGGCGTATCGCCAAGATCAACTCTCATCGACTCACCCAATCGTTGCTGACATGGTTGATATCGAAGCTGTGAATGCCAACTTCGACGGAATTACATACGCCAAAGGCGCTTCCGTTTTGCACCAGCTAGTGGCACATGTAGGTCGCGATAATTTCATCGCTGGCCTTCAAAAGTATTTTGCAAAACATGCATGGAAAAACACAACCCTGAGCGACTTACTCGTTGAACTCGAAGCCACCAGCGGGCGAACGCTAGACCCTTGGACATCAACTTGGTTACAAACCGCTGGAGTAAATACGCTGCGACCAGTTCTAGAAATCAGTGGCGACGTTTATACATCGGTAAAGATCGCACAAGAAGCACCAACCATGCCAGTTGGTTCATCAGAGTTGCGTCCACACCGATTGGCAGTTGGTCTCTATGACATCAGTGAAGGTCAATTGAAACTTCGTAAATCTGTTGAACTAGACGTTGCTGGAGCTACCACGGCTGTACCTGAATTAGCTGGTGAAAAAATAGCTGATTTACTTCTTATCAATGATCGTGATTTAAGTTATGCAAAGTTGCGCTTTGATGATCGCTCAATTGCAACACTTAAAGCTCATCTCGGCAAACTAAATGATTCTCTCGCACGTGCACTCTGTTGGAGCGCGGCTTGGGACATGTTGCGGGATGCTGAAATCGGGGCAACTGACTTTATCGATATCGCCCTTGCTGGACTACCAGGTGAAGATGACATCACGGTTGCAACTACGATTTTGGCGCAAGTAAATGGCGCGGTAGAAATCTATGCCAGTGATGTAAACCGACCAGAATTGCGAACCAAAGTCGCAAACGCTCTCGGGACACTCTTAAGCTCTGCAGTTGCAACCAGTGACCATCAATTGCAATTTGCTCGCGCTTTTGCAAGCAATGCGCACTCTGACTCTGACATCGAAGGTGTTCGAGAGCTGCTTGATGGAAAAGTTGATGGCATCACAGTTGATGCAGATCTTCGTTGGCATTTCATTATTTGCTTGACTGAACGCGGGGCATACTCACGCGCAGAATTAGATGCAGAGCTAATTCGTGATAACACCACCAACGGAGCCCTCGCTCACGAGTTAGCGGTAGCTGCCATGCCAACTCCATCGGCTAAAGCAACCGCTTGGGATCGCGCAGTAAATGAAGATTGCTCTACTTCCATTCGCTCCTCACTTGTTAGCGGTTTCCAACGACCAATCCAACGCGATTTGTTAGCAGCATACGTTGATACTTATTTCTCCATCTTGCTCAAAGTTTGGGAGAGTAAGTCATACGAAGGCGCCAGCAAGATTGTCACAGGACTTTATCCAAGTTATGTAATTCATCAAAACACGCTAGATAAAACAATCAATTGGCTAGCCGATGAAGGCAAAGATGCACCTGCAGTGTTGCGCAAGCTGGTTGGCGAATCTCGTGATTCACTCTCGCGTGCGTTAAATGTTGCGAAGAAAGATAGTTAAAAAATTACTTAATTGAAGTAATGGCGGAACCTTCGGACTCCGCTTTACTGTTGCGCGGAGCAGAAAACGCCCAACTAACAAGTGCGATAAATAAAAAGAGACCTGTTGGAATCACGATAAAAGTTACAAACGTATCGATTGCGCTAAGGCCCATACCGACTAGCGATCCTTCTTCTATACCCATTAGGCAAGAGTAATATATTTAAGCCGATGCCGCTGCCACTCCAAATGGCTCAAGATATGGCAACCAACGTTGATCGGTACCGCCAGTTCCAACAATTCTCCACGCTGGCCCCACTGGCTCATGCGGCATCTTACGAAGTTTCCAGCCCAGCTCTTTGAGAGCTTTATCTGCTTTTACACGGTTGCATCCATGGCAAGCCGATACAACATTTTCCCAATTGTGAGCGCCACCACGACTACGTGGAATGACATGGTCAATGGAGGTCGCCGTAGCTAAACAATAAACACATCGCCCGCCATCGCGTGCAAAAATCGCGCGACGCGAAAGTGGCACTGAGCGACGATATGGAATACGAATATATTTTGTTAATCGAATAACGCAAGGGAGTTCAATTTGACCATGCGCATAGCGCAGAGATCTGCCAGAGCCTTCGATCATCACCGCGCGCACATTGAGAACCAGAATCAGCGCGCGTCGCTCTGATGCAACACCCAGCGGTTCATAGGTGGCATTTAGAACTAATGCGCGCGACATAATCGCTCCCGATCTAGCGCTGTGGCTCGCGCCGATTGGTTTATCTTGCACTAAAAGTGGCAATTTAAGGGTATTTCGAGCCACTTTTTACTGTAAATTTGGCTAAAGTCATAACTCTTATGAGCGATCAAACGCAAAAAGCCCTCGAGTGGTTTACTGGCACGCCTTTGCGAATTATTTTAATCCTTGCTAGCGCTATTTTCGCGCAATACTTTGGATCACGGGCCATTTCACGGGCAATGAATCGCCTTGCAACGGTTGATCTACTCCCTGGTCACCGCAATATTGTTGCCCGACAGAAAGAACGCGCGCGCACAATCGGCACAGTTCTATCAAGTACTTTAAATTCTCTAATCTGGATTATTGCCATCGCTATGGTCGTTGGAGAATTTGGTTTTAATCTCGCCCCCATCATCGCCTCAGCTGGAGTAATTGGAGTTGCGCTCGGTTTGGGTGCTCAAACTTTGGTGCGCGATGTTTTATCAGGAATCTTTATGTTGATTGAAGATCAATATGGAATCGGCGATGAAGTCGATGTCTTAGAAGTGAGCGGTAAAGTTGAAAAAGTTGGTTTACGCATCACAACGGTGCGAGATCACAGCGGAACGCTCTGGTATTTACGAAATGGAGAAATTCTAAAAGTTGGAAACCGTTCTCAATCGCTTTGATTAACCACGGAATCAGCTGCCATCTCTAAGTAACTCCACAATTCAACTCGAAGATCGGTATCCATCTCCATTTCTTCGATAGCTTGCTTCATACAACTTAGCCAAGCATCACGCGCAGCTCTATTAATGTGAAAACCATTATGGCGCATACGCAGCCGTGGGTGTCCGCGTTCTTCGGAATATGTTTTTGGTCCACCCCAATATTGCTCTAAAAATTTCTGTAAGCGAAAACTAGCGATCGTTAAATCATCTTCTGGATACATTGGACGCAAAATTGGATCATTTGCTACATAGCCATAAAAATTTGAGACCAAATCATTGAAGAAAATCTCGCCGCCTACGCGCTCGTAAAAAGTTTTCACGCGCTAAGGGTATCTCGGTCTTTATCTTTAGCGGTTCGCAGCGATAGAAGCCCTAGAAACGCCACCGGAATTGCAGTGAAAACGCAGAGCCAACCATAAGAGAGCGTTCCGATGATCACACCGGCTAGCGCACCTCCACCAGCTCCAGCTAAGTTCATAACTAAATCACTAGCTCCCTGCGAGGCGCTCTTCATATTCTCATCAACCGATTCGGTTAGCAGCGCTGAACCGGCAATCAAAGTACAGGACCAACCTAGACCTAAGAGAAATAGCGCAACTCCTAAAGTAATCGCATCGGCTGCCTCGCCAGTTCCAGCCACTAACGCCGATGCAAGAAGGTTGAGTACGCCAAGTTGGATAACTCGCACTCGGCCAAATCGATCACTTAGTGAACCGATCAGCGGAGAGAGCGCATACATACCTAAGACGTGAACGCTAATTACAAAACCGATAATCGTTAGCGTTACATTCACATGAGCCATATGAACCGGCGTCATCACCATTATGGAAACCATTGCTAAATGTCCGATAGCAATAGCCATGATTGCAAAGCGCGCTTTAGGGTTACTGCGAATATGTTTCAAAGCTGCTTTTGTTGATTCCCGTTTCTTGCCAAGCGCTTCGCTCGCTTTTTGCGCAGTTAAGTACGGATCCGGGCGCAGAAATATTTGAATAACTAGCGTTGCTAAAGCAAGGGTGAGCGCTGAAATTAAATATGGTCCCACTAAACGAGGGAGACCAAAGTTTTCGGCCAACTTCCCTGCTGGCTCCATCAAGTTTGGACCTGCCACCGCTCCAACTGTTGAGGCCCATACAACAAAGGAAAGTTGCTTAGCGCGCGTTTCATCGGTGGCTAAATCAATTGCAGCAAACCGTGCTTGATATCCAGCAGCCGAAGCTGCGCCAACTAGAAAAGTACCAAGGAGCATGAGATAAATATTTCGCTGACTCCCACCAATAATGGCGAATAGTGAGCCAATAACGCCCGCGATGAAACCAACGGAGAGAGCTAGGCGCCGTCCCCCGCTATTTGTTAAGGCGGCCAGTGGCAAAGCGAACGCCGCAGCTCCGAGCACCGAAGCTGTTTGTGCTAAACCTGCCAGAGTTTTAGAACCAGTTATAGATGCAACTAAAAGTGAACCAGCCGCAACAGTGCCTGCGATGCCCAGACCGTTAAGGATTTGAGCGCTGGCCAGTACTTTAACTACGCGTTTTTGTAACTGTGTATCTGACATTTACGTTAGACGTAGCCAAACCGCTGTATCAGTTGGAAGAGTATGTCCTAGGACTGGTCCGCTACTGACCAATATTTGCGAGTTTGATGGAAGTTGTATCGCTTCCCCGAAGTTGATGTAACACGCGAAGTCTCTGGAACGTTTGAAAGCGAGCACATCACCCCCGCCTTCAATAAATTCCATTGGCCCATCGCCAAGACCGTGTTCGTTCTTTCGAATTGAAAGCGCTTGGCGATACATCGTTAAAGTTGAATTCTCTTTTCCATCTTGTGAGTCAACTGAGAAATCTCCCCACCATGGACTCTGCGGCAACCACGCCTGCTCTGGCTTTAACTTTTCATTATTAGAAAAACCAAAAGCACCATCGGCTTGCGAACTCCAAGGAAGTGGAACACGACAACCATCGCGACCGCGATCTAAGAATCCGCTCATTTTCCAACGCGGGTCAGTCAAACGATCTTCTGGAATATCGCGAACTTCAGGAAGCGCCAATTCTTCACCTTGATAAATATAAGCACCACCCGGTAGCGCTAACATCATGAGTGCCGCACTACGCGCACGAAGGGTTCCGCGGGCGAGATTGAATTTACTTGCCTCGCCTTGGCGAGATGCAGTGGTATCTCCGTGGTTTGTTAAACCTAAATCCAAGCGATCAACAGAGCGAACAACATCATGATTATTAAATACCCACGATGCGGGAGCACCGACAGCTGCTAAGGATGCAAGAGAGAGCGAAATTTTCTTTCGTATTTCTTTAGCTTCCCAAAGCGTTGTGAGCATCTCAAAATTGAAAGAGTTTGCTAGCTCATCTGGGCGAACGTATCGCGCGATCCGTTCAGCGGGAGAGACCCAAGCTTCTGCCACTGCCATGCGATCGCCCGGATAAGAATCGAATATTTTTCGCCATGCGCGATAAATATCGTGTACACCTTCTTGATCCCAGAATGGTTTATGTTCGCTGCTCAACATTTCGGTTACTGTGCTCGTGCGGATATCTGGCAAACCTGCTTCCTTAACCATTCCATGGGCAACATCGATTCGAAAACCATCAACGCCACGGTCTAACCAAAACTTCAAAACCTCTTCAAAATGTGCGCGAACTTCTAAATTATCCCAATTCAAATCGGGTTGTTCTACCGCAAATATATGTAAATACCATTGCCCTAGCTCGCCGTCAGCTTCGATGACCCGCTCCCACGCACACCCTCCAAAGACTGCTTCCCAGTTATTTGGGGGCAAATCTCCATTGGAGCCCTTGCCATCGCGGAAAATATATCGATTGCGCTCTTTTGATCCAGGGCCGGCAGCAAGGGCGGCTTGAAACCATACATGGGCACTTGATGAATGATTAGGAACAATGTCAATTATAAATCTAATTCCAAAATCGTGAGCTTCCTTGATCAATTGTTCGGCTTGGGCAAGGTTTCCATAGTCAGGTTCGATATCAAAATAATCGGCAACGTCATAGCCATGATCGTATTGAGGTGATGGGTACCAAGGCGTAATCCAAATCGCGTCAATTCCGAGTTGTTTCAAATATGGAAGGCGCGAACGAATCCCTTCGATATCGCCAATTCCATCGCCGTTGTTATCGGCAAAGGAGCGAATATATATTTGATAAGTAACCGCATCTCGCCACCATGGACGCTCGCTGCGTGAGGCCAACTGCGACATGCTCTCTCCGCTCTATTCCGAAATGTAGCGGCTAAGGAACTCGCGTTCGGCCTCATTCAGTGGACGAGACTTCTTTGTCTCTATTGAAATTGCAACTTGAACCGTTTTGATCTTGGCAAAAATCGTTCCATCTTTTGAAATCTCATAGCGCACCACAAAGGACGAATTCCCGATTGACTCAACCCAGAGGTGCACATCAACAAATATATCGCCCTGATAAATTGGCTCAAGGAAATCTAGCTCTGCCTTTGCCACTACCATTTCAATAAGTGATGGTGCTTCCATTTCAATAAGTGATGGTGCTTCCTTATTTGCTGCGAATTGACCAGAGGCCCAATGAAAGCGCGCTTCTTGTGCCAGTGTTAAATACTTTGCGTTGTTGACATGACCCATTGCATCAATGTCATCCCAGCGAACATATTGTTGATTGAGATACTTCATGAGCGAGTCAGTTTTCTATACGTGACACGATGCGGACGTGCCGCATCAGCGCCAAGGCGATCAATTTTGTTCGTTTCATAACTTTCGAAGTTACCTTCAAACCAGAACCATTTTGATTCACCCTCATATGCCAAAATATGGGTAGCTACGCGGTCTAAGAACCATCGATCGTGCGAAACGACTACGACGCAACCCGGAAATTCAAGGAGGGCGTTTTCTAGCGAGCCAAGCGTTTCAACATCTAAATCGTTCGTTGGTTCATCAAGGAGTAATAAATTGCCACCTTGCTTAAGAGTGAGAGCTAAATTCAAACGGTTGCGCTCGCCGCCCGAGAGGATTCCAGCAAGTTTTTGTTGATCTGGACCTTTAAAACCAAAGCAAGAAACATAAGCACGCGAAGGCATTTCAACTTGACCGACTTTCATAAAATCTAAACCATCGGAGACAACTTCCCAAAGCGTCTTCTTAGGATCGATTCCGCTGCGAGATTGGTCAACGTAAGCAATTTTTACTGTTTCACCAATTTTTATTGAACCAGAATCGGGAGTTTCCAGCCCCATCAACATTTTAAAGAGCGTGGTTTTGCCGGCACCGTTTGGTCCAATAATTCCAATAATTCCATTCCGCGGAAGCGAGAAAGATAAATCATCGATGAGTAACTTCTCACCGAAACCTTTAGATAGATGATCGACTTCAACTACGATATTTCCAAGACGTGGTCCCGGTGGAATTTGAATTTCGTCAAAATCCAATTTGCGCAACTTGTCAGCCTCTGCCGCCATCTCTTCATAACGGGCAAGGCGAGATTTAGATTTCGCTTGGCGCCCCTTAGCGTTTTGGCGAACCCAATCGAGTTCTTCGGCTAAACGTTTTGCCCGCTTGGAGTCCTTTTGACCTTCTCCCTTTAGCCGAGCTGCCTTTGTCTCAAGATAGGTCGTGTAGTTTCCTTCGTAAGGGTAAGCACGACCGCGGTCGAGTTCCAGAATCCATTGGGCAACGTTGTCCAAGAAATATCTATCGTGTGTAATCGCTACCACAGTGCCTGAATACTTGCTTAAATGTTGTTCGAGCCATAAAACTGATTCGGCATCTAGGTGGTTGGTAGGTTCATCAAGAAGTAATAAATCTGGTTGTTGCAAAAGTAATTTACAGAGCGCAACACGGCGTCGTTCACCACCGGAAAGTATTTTTACATCGGCATCCCCTGCTGGGCAACGGAGCGCATCCATGGCTTGTTCTAACTGTGAATCTAAATCCCAAGCGTTTCTATGATCTAGATGTTCTTGTAAATTGCCCATCTCGGCGAGCAGCTTGTCGTAATCAGCGTCTGGGTTTGCCATCTCTTCGCTAATCGCATTAAAGCGATCGAGCATCGCAATCGTTTCACCGACGCCTTCCTTGACGTTATCTAAAACGTTTTTCTCATCATTTAATTGTGGCTCTTGCAGCAAAATTCCAACGGAGTATCCCGGCGAGAGAAACGCCTCACCATTGGACGCCGTTTGCAGGCCAGCCATAATTTGGAGGACCGTTGATTTACCTGCGCCATTTGGCCCAACTACGCCGATTTTGGCACCTGGATAAAATGCCAAAGTGACATCATCCAGAATGACTTTTTCGCCATGCGCTTTTCGCGCCTTTTTCATCGTGTAAATAAACTCAGCCATGAGAGGAAATCTTACTACTTACTCTCGGTAGACTTAGCGCTACACGACCACTGCAGGCGCCTGTAGCTCAGTCGGATAGAGCACTCGCCTTCTAAGCGGGTTGTCGCTGGTTCGATTCCAGCCAGGCGCGCTAGCCTATCTTTGCAACTTGAGCGAGTGACTTCTTAAGGAGGTCGCCTTCAATTACAGCAAAGCCAAGGCCGGCTCCGACATCCTTTGCACACTTGCTACTTAAAATGTAAGTCGCTACTGCTTTAACGCCCGCGCCTTTGTTTTTATCAGGGTAGGCGGTATCTACCAACATGTAAGAGACGATTCCAAGTGGATATGCGCCCTTTTCTTTTGTAGCAAAGTTATAACTCAAGAAACCATTTGCATCTTGAGTAGCACTTGCCAAGAAAGCCCCTACCCCTGTTGAGTCAGCGGCCACCGAACTACCTGCTGGATTAATAAGGTTAGCAACTTTAAGTTTGTTCGCAACTGCATAGTTAACTTCAGCGTAAGTAATTGAATACGGTGTTTTCCCTGCAAGTTGTGTAACACCGGTTGAAGATGCTGCGCCAACTACGCGACCCAAGTTAACGAGTGAATTGATATCACCGGGAAAAGAATCTTTAAAGACTTTATTCTTTGCCTTGCTCCAAACGCTGGTGGCGCTCTTGCTTAGGTAATTAGTGAAGTTCTCAGAAGTACCTGAAGAATCTGATCGGTAGATAACTTTAATTGGTTTATTAGGCAGCGTGTATACGCTCTTGAGGGTCTTCGTGCGCAAGACAATCAGATTTCCTGATTTGTCTTTTGCTGGATTTCCGCTCTTATCTAACTTGTAAACCGTGAGCGAGGTTGTGCGGTTGTTATCTGCAACAATTGCTGGATCGTTCCACTTTGTAATTTTACCGCCGAAAATACCAGCAACGCTGGTAGCGGAAAGTTGAAGAACCTTGCTTCCGGGCAAGTTATGCAAAACCGCGATAGGCGCAGCGACCAAAGGGATGTGAATTAAAGTCGATCGACGTGTCGCAGCGGTATAAGCACCATCGCTCATCCAGAAATCACCAATTGATTTATCTGAGTTGGATTGTCCGGTACCCGATGATGAAGATGCATATGTGTAAGTGTGGCTTGTTGATCCTGCAAATCCTGCTTTGCAACCTTCTATTAAGTTAGCTGGAAATGATGCTCCTGCTCCTTGAAGGTCTACTGCAAAAGCTGGAGTACTTGATATCAAGTGAAACGCGATTGCAATCGATGCAATTTTCGCGCTCTTAGAAAATCTCATTAATTTCCCCTTCTAGTGTTGATAAGTGTTGCTTAGCCAAAGCGACCAGTTACGTAATTCTCTGTCCGCTGATCTCGTGGGCGAGAGAAGATTTCATTTGTCGGGGCAACTTCAATCATTTGTCCGGGACCGCCATCGGATAAGAAAAAGGCGGTGTAGTCAGATACGCGCGCGGCTTGTTGCATGTTGTGAGTTACGACGATGATGGTCATTGTCTCTGATAAGTGACGAATAGTTTCTTCAATCCGAAGCGTTGAACCGGGATCAAGGGATGAACAAGGTTCATCCATGAGAAGTACTCGAGGTCGAACTGCAAGTGCGCGAGCAATACATAAACGTTGTTGTTGCCCACCCGAGAGTGAACCACCGTGCGCGTTTAGTCGATCCTTAACTTCGTTCCATAGCCCAGCACTTACTAAACATTCTTCCAACAAATCATCTTTATTTGGAACTTTCAATTGCGCCAACTTCAGTCCAGACAATACATTCTCACCGATAGTCATCGAAGGAAAGGGATTTGGCTTTTGAAATACCATTCCGATTTGTAAGCGAATTTTAGTTACATCGGTGCCTCGGGAATAAACATCACGACCATCAAGTAAAACTTCACCTGCCATCGCAGCCCTTGGAATGAATTCGTGCATACGGTTAATGGTGCGAATAAAAGTTGATTTGCCACAACCCGATGGTCCGATTAGCGCAGTAACAGTTCCTGCGGCAAAATCTAAATTAATATCCGAGAGAACATGATGCTTGCCAAACCATGCATGAATGCCGCGTGTTTCAAGACCTGTACCAAAAGCACGAGTACCTATAGTGCGAGCGTTTGCAACGTAGGCCAACGAAGTTGGTTTAACTCTTGTTTCCATATCTTCGCTCCTGCTCTCTTTTGGATCGATCATCGCGCAATCTTTCTAGCGCTTAAAAAACGTGCACAAGTAAAGAGCAACAAAATAAGGGCTAATAAGACCAGTAATCCAGCCCAAGCGCGCGTTATCGCTTCAGGAGAACCGGCGTTAAATGATTTCCAAATGTAATATGGAAGCGAACCGATCGGACCGCTAAAGGCATTTGGATTGACTCTATCTCCGCCGCCAGTAAGAAGGAGAATCGGCGCGGTCTCTCCAGCAATGCGTGCAACTCCCAAAATGACAGCAGTCGTTAAACCACTGCGCGCAGCTGGCAAAACAATCATGGTAACTGTTCGCCATTGGGTGCCACCCAAAGCAGTTCCAGCTTCGCGCAATTCATTCGGAATCAAATTGAGCACCTCTTCCGACGTTCTTGCAATAGTCGGAATCATCAAAATTGTAAGCGCCAACGCCCCCATAAAACCTGAGTAGCCCTTGGTGATCGGATACAAAACCGCAGAGAGAATAAAAAGTCCCGCGACAATTGATGGAACACCACTCATTGCTTGGACTAAGAAACGAATCGGGCGAGTAAGTGAACCTTTAATCTCAGTTAAGTAGAGTGCAGTTAAGATGCCAATTGGAACGCTCATAATTAACGAAAGAATAATCAACGTTATGGTTCCTGTTATCGCATGCAGTAAACCACCACTTGAAAGCGGATCTGTCGGAGTCGCAAGTGCCATGTCGTTAGTAAATAAACCAAATGAAATACCAGGCGCGCCTTTTTGGATTACTGTCCATAAAATACTTCCGATTGGAAGAATTGTTAGCGCAGCACCGATAAGAACAATTGAATTGACTGCCGCATCTTTAGCAGATGCGCTACCGCGTGAATAAAATTGGTAACCCGAAGTAAAGAGGGCGTAGAAAAAGAAGAAGGTGGCAAAGTAAGCCAACTTTCCTTTCATTGGCGTCAGCGCTACAAAACCATAGGAAGCAAATAGCGCTGTGAGTAGAAGAAGTCCATCTCGCACGCGATCTTTAGGTCGCGCTGCCCAAGGTTTGGTGGGTTTTGGTGCTGCGAGCGTGCTCATCGGCCTGACTTTCCAGTTGATTTAACTATTAAATCTGCGATTGCATTGACTAGCAAAGTCAATACGAAGAGAACAAGGCCTGCTGCCATTAGCGCTTTAATTTCATATGGACTTGCTTCGCCGAATTTCAAAATAATTAGTGATGCCACGTTCCCCCCTGCACCAAGCAACATATGCCAATTAACTTGGAAAACAATATTTAAGACGGTAAACACAGCAATCGTTTCACCCATTGCGCGCCCCAGACCTAACATCGCACCGCCAATGACACCGCTGCGACCATGCGGAATAACAACAGCTTTAATCATTGCCCATCGCGTTGCACCAAGGGCATATGCAGCTTGAATTCGATCCAGTGGTGCTTGTGCAAAAATCTCACGAGAGACTGATGTAATAATGGGAATAATCATAATTGCTAAAACAACGCCAGCAACGAATGGTGAGCGGCTAAATATATATGGGTTAACTGAAAAAGCAGGAATGAAACCAAGATAGTGATTGATCAACTTCGCCCAATATTCCACACTTGGCATCAATACAAGAAAGCCCCAGATTCCAAAGAGAATGGAAGGGAACGCCGCCATCACATCGATTAGTGAAATTAAAAATTTCTTTAACCAGTTAGGGGCGTAAAAATTAAGAAAGAGTGCGGATAAAACAGAGACTGGAAGCGCAATTACGACCGCAATAAATGCAGAGAGAATTGTTCCAACTAACATTGCCGATAAACCAAAATGGCTTTCAATAACGTTGCCGGCGTCATCGGTTGTTATTGACCAATCCGCCTGCGTTATAAAACTAAAACCCTCTTGCCTTAATACTTCAAAACTACGATAGCCAAGAAAAATAGCAATCAAACCTAAAATAGCGAGCGAGGATAGTCCGCCACCTGTAACAATTGCACGAAAGACTTTGTCAGAGCGCCGAGGTTTGGTCGATATCTCTCGAGGCGCAGGAACCACCTTCTCAGGAGTAATCGCTGACATGTAGCAAATCCTGCTTTAAAGCTGGAAGAAAAATGTAGATACTTGGTTACGAGAAGGTGAACGAGAAGTGAAATCACCCCTCACACCTGCCATAGGGTTAAGCCATGGCTAATGAGCAACCCAACCTGATTTGGATCGATTGCGAGATGACCGGTCTTGACCTAAATCAAGATGTATTGGTCGAGATAGCGGTTCTCGTGACCGACTCCGAGCTCAACGTTATCGGCGAAGGCATCGATCTTGTGATCAAGACAACCGATGCCCAATTAGAGGGTATGAACGACTTTGTTCGTGAAATGCACACCAACTCTGGACTCATCACCGAGATTCCAAATGGAATAACCCTGCATGAAGCAGAGGAGTTAATACTTTCTTACCTTCGGAACGCATCAACCATTGAAGGCAAATCACCGTTAGCAGGAAACTCAGTAAGCGTCGATCGCTCATTTATTGCTCGCGACATGCCTGCCTTAAATACCTATCTGCATTACCGCACCATCGATGTCTCATCGATCAAAGAGTTAGCCCGCCGCTGGTATCCCAAAATCTATTCCACAGCCCCTGATAAGACGGGAAACCACCGCGCATTGGGCGATATCCAAGATTCGATCGCTGAATTGAAGTATTACCGCGAGAAATTATTTATCCCTGCGCCGTAGTGGCAAGGTAGTATTACTCCAGTACAAACCAGCACATGGTGGGCGTAGCTCAGCTGGTAGAGCACCCGGTTGTGGTCCGGGATGTCGCGGGTTCGAGCCCCGTCGTTCACCCCAAGTTTTTCCTCACCTCATTTATTGATGGGTAGTGAGAAATTATTATGCGTTGCTGCTGGCGACATTCTCAAGTCATACCAACGCTATAACGATACCCACTAACTCTGCGGAACCAATTGCCTTGGACACTTCAATAAAATTTTTCAATCACGGCTTTTTCTGGCGCGGTTAACCGCAAACCATATTTCGATTTAACCAATATTTACCTTGCAACATATTGACATCGATAACTTTTAAATGACGGCGAGCGCTGGTCGCAGCAAGCACCAAAGCGCTGGTAGGGTCTGCTCTGCGCTCAAACGTTTCCCACGTGCGAGCGGCTCGGGTTGTTAGCTCAGTTGGTAGAGCAGGTGACTCTTAATCACCGGGTCGGGGGTTCGAGTCCCTCACAGCCCACCGAGGAAGTGTATTACTTCGGCCTTGGCCTCAACCAATCATCTTCGCCTGACAACCTCCCAATGATTCATGAAAAAGTAGTGAATTCATCCAGGTGTTGCAATGATTGATTGAGGCCAAGGGAGATAGAGGTCGCAAGTGCAGGAGGGATAAAGAGTCCATGAAGCGTCAGGGGTGGATAAACCTCACCAAAGAAATTAGATAGTTTTTTGCTAACGCTTTGCTGACCTCCCAGAAATAGTCAGACTTTACAGTTAAAATAAACCTATGAACCGAATCAAATTTGTAACCGTTTTGATGGCGTTGTCCCTTGCTATTCCAACTGCCAACGCGGCAGATACCGTGCAAATTGTTAACTGTAGTCTGGCAGGAAACTTTACGATTACACATAATATTGTTGTGAGTAGTGATCAATGTGCGGGCAAGGCGGTTATCCCAAATAGCGTGACATCTATTGGCAATTCCGCCTTCGCTGATGCAACCAAGCTGACATCCCTCACGATTGGAAATAGCGTGACAACGATTGGAAACCTGGCCTTCTTTGGTGCAACCTCGCTGACATCTCTCACGATTCCAAACAGCGTGACAACGATCGTAAGTGGCGCCTTCGCTAGGTTGACCTCGCTGACATCTCTCACGATTCCAAACAGCGTGACAACCATTGGCGCTCGCGCCTTCTCTCATGCAACCTCGCTAACATCGTTCACGGTTGATGGCGCCAATCCTAAATTCAGTTCTGATATTCAAGGTGTTTTATATGACAAGGGAAAGACAATTTTAATACAAGCTCCTTTGGCTAAATCAACGATCATCATCCCAGATACCGTGGTATTGATTCTGGATGGTGCCTTCGCTGGTGCAAAGTCGCTGACATCTCTGATTATTCCAAATACTGTTAAGTCTCCTGGAGCCAAACTAATTGCAGCCATAGCGACGTCTAAAGCAGTGGCAGATGCCAAAGCAGTAGCAGACGCTAAAGCAGTAGTAGAGAAAGCT
>JBCKHR010000017.1:0-20070 GCA_038905755.1 Candidatus Planktophila sp. | reverse complement strand
AGATTAAGCCGAAAGCCTTTTTCTTTCTGGGGCAAACACCGGCCAGAGATTTCCGTACGGTAGGCGCAGCTCTCCAGAACAACTGTCCATATGTAGAACACCTAGTGCAATTCACAACCTCAGCGGGGGAAGAGGTTTTGGAGGGTGCCACCTCGGTTGCTGATTGGTTAAACCCCGAGAAAATTCAGTCAATCAAAGCTGACCAACTTTTGCAACAACTCTTGGACGAGTGCGGAAGGCAATTGGAGACCCGCACTGCGGCGCTGATTATTTACACAACCGGAACAACAGGTAGCCCGAAACCGGCTCTGCTCTGTCACGAGAACATCATCGCGCAGAACGATATTCTTGCCCGGGGTATCAATTTTGCGCAGGGGGAAGAGTTGCGGTTCATAGTCAACCTGCCACCGAGCCACGTGGCGGGTACCAGCGAACTCCCCATGACTACCTGGTTTCTTGGGGGCACTGCCATACTACTGCGAAGATTTGATCCCCTTATGACCTTGAAGGCGATTCAGGATTACCGAGCCACCGCTCTTGGCATGCTTCCGGTCCAGTATCGAATGGTCTGGGCGTTGCCAGAGTACAAAGAATACAATCTTAGTACTCTGCGTTTTGCTGCTTATGCCGGTGCTGCAGTGGACGTGCCCTTCCTGCAACAGCTGGCCAGCATGGCCCCTGCTTTTGGCTGCGGCATAGGCATGACAGAGAACGCCGGTTTCGCAACCTTCACCCCTCCTGGTATCTCAGTGGAAGAAATGGCGGGACAGGTCGGGCGGGCCTTCCCGGAAATAGCCATTGTGACAGTCCGAAACCCCATGGGTGCGGACGGGACCGCCGGTGAGGAGGTACCCGACGGTCAAAGCGGTGAGATTTGCTACCATCCACCCATCGTTTTCCTTGGTTATTACAATATGCCTGAAGAAACAGCTAAAACCATTTCCAAGGAAGGCATACTCTATACGGGCGACATGGGGTATTTCAAAGATATAGGGAACTATAAAGCGCTCTATTTAGAGGGTCGGCGCAAATTCATGATCAAACAAAAAGGCTATAACGTTTTCCCTGACGAAGTTGCTGCCTTCATTGCCCAACATCCCAAAGTCGCTATGGTCGATGTGCAGGGTCAACCCCACCGACTCTTTGACGAGGGTATTTTTGCCTTTGTAATACCTAAACAAGGGGTGGATTGTAGTGCAGAGGAACTTCTCTCTTACTGCAAAGGAATCGCTTCCTATAAGAGGCCCCAGCATATTGAGTTCTGGAAGGAAGGAATATTCCCTCTTACCAGCTTCGGCAAGGTGAATAAGATTGAGATGAATAAGCTGGCCTCAGAGGTCGTGGCGAAGCTGCGTCAAGAGGGCAAGTGGGACGCCGGGAAGGAAAGAGCTGAGTAGAAACCGTACATGTTTATAAAACCATAGTGCGTGGTGTAATCATGATTGTTCTTTAACCGATGATGAGGCGAGATACGAAAGGTATCCAGGAATAAGAGGCAGAATACATGGACTCAAAAACGACCCGAGTCCGGCAAGAAAAGCGACGCTAAGATTTAGAAGGGAGATTGAAGTAATGGATTGCCCAGCACCGGAAACAAGGTTCAATCTTGTCAGCACGTCAGTAAGAATCTCCATGTTGGCAACGCGAGCGAGTTGGCCGATAAAGACGAGTATCCCCATCGCGACCAAGATAATTCCGAAGAGGTATTGTAGATAGACGAGAGATCGTCCCATTCGCTGGATAAGACCCTGCGCCTTTTCGGCAAAAGCTCCCACTAGAAGAAACGGCACGCCAAGACCCAAGGTGTATGCCATAAGCAGTATGAAGGCGCTTGTGGCCTCTGTGATGGCAAGTGCTAAAATCGCGCCAAGTGCCACTGAGACGCACGGCGTCCAGCCAATGGCGAACGCGGCGCCGAAGACGAATGATGTTACGTACTGCGACCTGAAGCGCATCTTTACTGAAACTTTGTATCCTCGCTCTAAAAATGCCGGTTTAAAGAGACCGAGCAGATAAAGACCAAAAACAATGACGATTACGCCTCCGACACGCCCCAACCACTCTTGTACGGTATAGGAAACGTTTGTAAGAATGGTTTGTAGCAAGACACCCACAATAGAAAAGACGAGTGAAAATCCGAGTACGAAAAATACGCTTGCGAGGAATATCTGTCCTCTGGGCGACTTTACTGGTGCAATTGTCAAAGTTGATGCCTCCCTATCTCTATAGATTCTTGTTGATCATGCTCAAATAGCGGGCAGTGTCCCATGAGTCCGGATACTTTCCGATTTTCACGCCGTTTTTAAGAAAAACTTTGGTGTACTGGTATGGAACGCCGAATTCACGTGCCAGTGCCGTCTCCTCCGCCTCGGTATCGCTGTCTTTATAATTCACACGAAAACCGATTACTTTCTCCGTTGTAAGTTGGTTAAATGCTTCCTGTGCCTTGGGGAATTCGGCCTTACAGGTAGGACACCAGTTCGCGTAGAAGAAAAGGATAATGAGCTTGCCTGATTTCAGCGCCGCGTCATAGTCGGCTTTATTGAATTCAAGGAAAGGGGCGGACTTGCCAGCCAGAACTGCTCCGCTATATTTCACCACCGTTTCGCCCGGCTTGACCATAGGAGTCGCACTTGCACTCGGTGTTGGTGTTGGTGTTGGTGTTGGTGTTGGTGTTGCAACAGGCTTTGGAACTGAAACCTTTACTCCCCTATTCCAGACCAACTTTTTACCTGATTTAACGCAGGTGAATTTCTTCCCTGCATTTATAGCGGTAGATCCGGCTTCAGAACACGTAGCACCTGCTTTAGGTGTTACTGCATAAAGAGGGGTGGCTATCAATACCAGTGGCAATAAAGCAGTAAGGAATTTCAGTTGGGTTTTCACTTGATTAATATAGCAACTAGATGCTGAATCGCGACGGGAAAGCTAGTGTGAATCTTCTGAGAGAATTCACATCATATCAGGATCAAATCGTTACTCACCGGCGCTGCGTGCCCGTCAAGTTTTTGAGACAGGTTGATTAGTTTTCTATGCAGCTGCCGGTTGGCATCTGGCTTGGTAGGTGGCGAGGGCCGCTGTTGGTGTTAGTCCGGCGTTGCATGAATGAGGTCATGCGATCACCAATGGAGTAACCAACAATCTTTCGGCGAGAAGGTATCTTCAAGAGAGCACATGTTGTCGAGTTCGTTCCATCAGTACCCTTCACAACGCCGCCTACTTCCCTCGGCTGCAAGGGCTGTTCTGTTGTTAAGGCTTCTTTATTGTTGCTTTGGCCTTAGCCTTGGCTGAGGCTTTATCTGCTGCAGCTTTGGCTTTGGCTGAGGCTTTATCTGCTGCAGCTTTGGCTTTTGCTGAGGCTTTATCTGCTGCAGCCTTGGCTTTTGCTTCATCTGCTTTAGCTTTGACTGAGGCTTTATCTGCTGCGGCCTTTGTTGGGCTAGGTGTTGGGCTAGGTGTTGGGCTAGGTGTTGGGCTAGGTGTTGTGCTAGGTGCGGCGGCGGCACACGCAGCGGCGGAGGCACCAGAACAAGCAGCAATAGCAGCTGGTGCAACGAGCGTGCCAACGCCGAGTGAGGCGATGAGTGCGAAGACTATGCCGACCGCGGTTCTCTCAACTCTACCTTGAGCCTTGAGTTGAGTTGGCAAAGGATGGGCAGTAGTTCGTGAGAATAACCTTATGAAAAAGTCTAAGACGCTCATAAATTTCATAATGTAAACTTAAAATAAAGTGCGCTTACCGTCAATAGGCGCTGCTGTTATTTAGTTGATCCTTGGCCCTTCGCTTATGTTGGTTTAGTCGAATAGGAGTGGGCGCCGGTGCCGGCAAGATGCCCGTTTTGGACGATCAGATATTCGTCGCGAATCGGGGTTCCCTCGAGCCAGGACTCAAGGATTTCGCGCGTTCCGGCTGCATAACGGGCCTGCGCGGATAGCGAAGAGCCAGAGACGTGCGGGGTCATTCCGTGGTGCGGCATGGTTCGCCATGGATGGTCGGCCGGTGCAGGCTGCGGATACCAAACGTCACCGGCATAGCCGGCTAACTGTCCGCTCTCCAACGCCCGGACGAGAGCGTCGCGGTCGCAGATCTTTCCCCGCGCCGTGTTGATCAGATAACTGCCCCGCTTCATAGTTGAAATGAGCTGGTCATTGAAAAGGCCTTCTGTTCCCGGGTGCAGCGGTGCGTTGATTGTGACAACGTCGCAGTGAGGAACCATCTCAGCTGCGCTTGGATGGAAGGTGGCGTTGAGTTCCTGTTCAATCTCCACTGGCAAACGGTGCGGGTCGGTGTAGTGAAGAGTTACGTCGAAGGGCTTCAATCGGCGCATAACTGCAAGTCCGATGCGTCCGGAGGCGACACTGCCAACGTGCATACCCTCTAAATCGTAGGACCGGCTTACACAGTCGGCGATGTTCCAGCCACCTTCGACCACCCAACGATAGGACGGCAGATAGTTGCGGACCTGAGAGAGGATCATCATCACGACATGCTCCGCGACGCTGATGCTGTTACAAAAAGTCACCTCGGCGACAGTAATCCCATGATCCATTGCGGCCTGCAGGTCGACGTGGTCGGAACCGATGCCAGCCGTAATTGCTAATTTGAGCTTCTTAGCTCTGGCAATCCGGTCACGGGTGAGGTAAGCGGGCCAGAAGGGCTGCGAGATGATGACGTCTGCGTCCTCGAGTTCTCGGGAGAAGACGGAGTCATCGCCGTCCTTATCTGAGGTGATGACAAGTTCGTGCCCTAGTGATTCAAGAAAGGAGCGGAGCCCAAGTTCGCCGGTAACACTGCCGAGAAGATGCCCAGGCGTGAAGTCACCTCCACGCGGGGTAGGGAGCGTCTGCCCGTTAGGGTAGATCGCAATTGTTGGAAGAGAGTCGCGGGCAAAGTCGGTGGGATATCCGTCAATGGGATCGGCGTAGAGCACACAGAGAATTTTGGCCATTTCGTTATGTCCTTACTTTGTATCGAATCCCGTGAGCATACACCGCATTCTACCCATAGATAACAGCAGCGCCAATCTCCATATATTAATTCCTCTTCAATAACCTTGATATCGCCCTGGGCGGTGATTCTTGGCCAAAACGATATTTAGAGTTAATACTCCAATCGCTGAAAGCAAAACCCCAGATATAGGTACAACCGCTATGGCGGTAAGAACGATTAATGCATCGAGGGCTAATTGCACATAACCAGCGCGTAAGCCTAATCGCTCTTGTGCGAGTAGTGCCAAGATATTGAACCCGCCCAAACTGGATTTGTGTCTAAAGAGAATTAACAAACCTACCCCTGTTAAGAGATTGCCACCAATGGCTGCGTAACCCGTTGAGATTGTTAATTCTCCGAAAACAATTGAATTGAATTGAACAAAGAGTGAAAGAAGTGCCACTGAAATTGCACTCCGAATTGCGAAATTCCAACCTTTCTTCCTGATTGCCAATAAAAAGAATGGAACATTTACTGCGAAAAAAAGAATTCCAAATGGAATATCGGTTACATAACTAACGAGCAAAGCTAACCCTGCTGTTCCGCCAGTGACGATGCCGGCGCTATTAAGAAAAAATACACCAAGAGCGGCCAAGAAGGTGCCAGAGAAAATACCGAGAAGGTCATCGGAGAGAGAATGTTTTGGAACTTCGCTCTCATCGCTATCACTCTTCATAAACTTATTTATGATGGAAAGTGATCATGGCATCACATATCCGCCATCAACTGGAATCGTTGTGCCGGTTACATATGATGAAGCGCCACTGGCTAAGAAAATTAGTGCAGCAGCTAACTCTTCTGGGTTGCCCATTCGACCAAGAGGCGTTGCAACTTTAATCGCATCGATTGATTCTTTTGGTAGTTGGTCAGACATTTCCGATGGAAAGAAACCCGGAGCTAAAGCGTTAACGCGAATTCCTTTTCGCCCACTCCATTGCCAAGCTAAATCACGGGTTAGCCCAATAAGAGCGGCTTTGCTTGAAGAATAGGCCGCTTGTGGTAAACCGCCACTCTTCATTCCGAGAACGCTGGAAATATTAATTATGGAACCACCGTCTGTGGCGGCGCGCGCGAAAGCTTGAGCCATCCAATATGCGCCGTTCAAATTAATATCTATAACACTCTTAAATTGTTCGGGGGTCTCATGTGTTGCTGGCACTGCTGTACCTACTCCGGCGTTATTTACTAAAATATCTACTCGGCCAAATTCAGAAATTGCAGCTGCAATCAACGCCGTGCAATCCTCTGGTTTTGTTACATCGGTTCTCACGGCAATGTATCGACGACCGGCAGCAAGAACTAGTGCACCGGTGGCATCTAACCGATCAGCTCGCCTTGCTCCCAATACAACATCGGCACCTGCTTCTGCCAGAGCTTTTGCGAATGCGACACCGAGTCCAGATGATGCACCCGTAACAACAGCTACCTTGCCATCTAATTTAAATAGATCAAGAATGCTCATTCAAACTTCCTTCTACTTTTTCTTCATTAAGCCTAGGATACAGAGATGGAGTTCTCGTTAAGCCCTAAAGCCGCGCAGTATTTAGAACGTCTGCAAGTTTTTATGGATACGGAAGTTTTTCCAGCAGAGGCTATTTATCTCGCCCAACGCAAGGAGCTCATCGCATCTGGCACGCCACATATCCTTCCTAATATCGTTGAAGTGTTGAAGAAATCTGCACGTGCACAAGGGCTCTGGAATCTTTTCCTTCCTGATTCACATGATCCTGCACATGGATTAACTGTTACTGACTACGCCTGCCTTGCTGAATTAACTGGATGGTCACCGGACCTCGCCCCTGAAGCCGTGAACTGTTCCGCACCAGATACTGGGAATATGGAAGTTTTGCATATGTTTGGTAGCCAATCCCAAAAGAAAGAGTGGCTGGACCCGCTACTTAACGGAGAAATTCGTTCTGGTTTTGCAATGACCGAACCTGATGTTGCCTCAAGTGATGCACGAAATATTAAGACCAGCATTCTCCGTGAGGGTAATGAATATGTAATTAATGGAGTTAAGTGGTGGACTACCGGCGCGCTCGATCCACGCTGCAAGATTCTCATTCTTATGGGGGTTACTAATCCAGAAGCAAACACTTACAGCCAACAATCCATGGTGCTCATACCTATGCAAAGCGCTGGGGTTAAAGTTTTACGGAACCTCTCTGTTTTTGGTTACGAAGATCAACATGGCCATGCTGAAATCGAATTTAAAAACGTCCGAATACCTATCACAAATTTAATCGGCGCGGAAGGTTCAGGGTTTGCAATTGCACAAGCTCGCCTTGGTCCCGGTCGAATTCACCACTGCATGCGTGCCATAGGCATGGCTGAACGAGCTTTATCGTTGATGATAGATCGCGCAATGGTACGAACTACTTTTGGAAAAGAGTTAGCTAGCCAAGGCGTCATACAAGAGTGGATCGCTACTTCACGAATCGAAATTGAACAAGGGCGACTACTAGTTCTCAAAGCTGCATGGATGATTGATACCGTTGGCGCAAAAGCTGCACGTAAAGAAATTGCTGCAATCAAAGTGGTGGTGCCGCAAATGGCGCAACGAATTATCGACCGGGCTATTCAAACCCACGGTGGTGCCGGAGTAAGTCAAGACACTCCTCTTGCCGCTATGTATGCTGGAATTCGCACTTTGAGAATCGTTGATGGCCCAGATGAAGTTCATTTGCGCGATATAGCGCGCTTAGAATTGAAAGCGCGTCTTAACAAAAACTCATGAGTTTAGACTTAACTTCGGTACGGACCGAAGATTCCTTCGATATTCCTGCCGTTCATCTCTGGCTGCGCCAACATATTTCAGGTTTAACTTCCCTGCCTGACGTTAAACAATTTCGAAGTGGCGCTTCGAACCTGACATATTTATTGACTTATCCCGATCGCGAACTTGTTCTGCGCAGACCACCAAGAGGAACAAAGGCGGCATCTGCCCATGACATGAAGCGCGAAGTTTTTATACAGAGAAAACTCCGTCCCTACTATCTGTTGGCTCCAGAAGTTTTCGCTCTTTGCGAAGATCAATCAATCCTTGGCTGCGATTTCTATGTAATGGAGCGAATCGTGGGTTCAATCTTAAGGAGTGAAGATTACATCGACGAATTGCAAGCTAAATCCATTGGAGAGTCCGTAATTGATGGTCTAGTGCAATTGCACCAAGTTGATCCATCACCACTGGTGCAATTGAGCAAAGGCGACGGTTATGTAACTCGCCAAGTTGAAGGTTGGTCGCGACGTTACCGCGCAGCAGCCACAGATGATGTTCCTGATGGTGAAGTAGTTATGAAATGGCTAGAAAAGAACCAACCTAGAGATGTTGCTTCATGCATCATTCATGGGGATTGGCGGTTAGACAACATGGTTTTCGAGATAGAGCCGAAGCCAAAACTGGTAGGCGTTCTTGATTGGGAACTTGCAACCGTAGGTGATCCACTAATGGACTTAGGATCATCACTTGCATATTGGGTTAACCATGATGATGAACCAAGTTTTGCCTCTCTGCGCAGACAACCTTCACACTTATCTGGAATGCCAACGCGCAATGAATTTATTGAATGGTACCTAAATAAAACTGGATGGGATTGCGACGATTTTACTTTTTACGAGGTATTTGGGCTATTCCGCTTGGGGGGTATTTTGCAACAAATTTGGGGTAGATACCGAGCCGGACAAACTACTAATCCAGCGTTCTCGCAATTTGGCGTGGCCGTTAATGTAGTGATAAATCGAGCGAGTGAATTGATCTGATCCGGATTGTTCTCAAACCGTAATTTTCTGGGTCAACCCTTCAATGAAAGTTAATGAGTTCTGAAAAATAAGTTCGGCGTCGTAGTCCAAGGTTGCCACGTGATAACTATTAACCAACTCAATCCGGTTCTTAATAGTAGAGCCCACTTCTGCCATAACAATTTCGGTGTTCGAAACTGGAAGGGTGTGATCATCGATGCTATGGAATAACTGCAATGGAACAGTAACTTTAGACAAGTTCGCTCGAGTAACTTTCAACATTTTCAAAAGTTGATAAACACCGCGAGTTGGCGTGGCGTCATATCCCCACTCCGTGATTCCGGGACGTTTAATATCGTTTCCAACACTTGCACGCATCTTCTGTACCCGAGAAAGAAGAAAAGCAAGCGACGGCCCGATTTTAGGAAGGTGAATCATTGGATTAACGAGAATAATTCCACTGAGTTTCTCGCCATGTTTCTGTGCAATATATAGCGCGGTGCCGCCACCCATGGATAGACCACAAATAAATATTGTTTCGCATGTTTTAGCAATCTCCACCAATTCGGCTTCAACTTTAGCTGGCCACTCTTGCCACTTCACAAGGTTTAAATCATCAGGGTTAGTTCCATGACCCGGCAATAGCGGAACGCGAACCGTATAGCCAGCGTTATTTAAGAATTCAGCCCATGGGCGCATTGAAGCTGGAGAACCAGTAAAACCATGCACTAAAACAATTCCGATTTTTGCCTTTGGTCCGTTTCCTAAAGCAGACCAATCTTTCAAATATCCTGCTGGAGCACCTTCTGTAGCCATAGAAATAGGCTAGACCTTAAGTATTCTCACTTCAATCACCTAGCTAGACCCCAACCTTTGAGTAAGCGCGATCCACTTAGCAAGTAATTGGCCAGCAGCCCCACTATCAATAGCGTTTTGAGCAGCAATTACACCGGCTAAAATTCGTTCATCGAGCAATGAGAGAAAATCTCCTTCAAAAGCGGCGATCGCAGCTGCTGCATTAATTACTACCGCATCTCGCGGAGCGCCTCGCTCCCCTGCAAAAATCGCTAAAGTAATTCGAGCATTTTCGTTTGCATCTCCACCGACTAGCGCCGATACCGGCGCGCGATCTAGACCGAAATTTTCGGGAGCTATTAAGTCGCTTGAAATTTCCCCACGGCCGATTGTTAACACTGAAGTCGTTGTCGCCAAAGTAATTTCGTCCAACCCATCATCTCCGCGAAAAACGAAACCATCAACTCCGCGATCACCCATTACTTGCGCCATTATTAAATGCATACGTTCGTTAGCAACGCCTATGGCTACCGCTTGCGGTTGCGCTGGATTTGCAAGTGGCCCCAAGATGTTAAATACCGTTGGTTCGCCGAGTTCCTTACGAGCAGTTGCAGCGAATCGCATTGCAGGGTGAAAAGTCGGCGCGAAACAAAAACCAATGCCCAACTCGCGCACAGTAGTTTCAACGCCTTTGCCGTCGAGAGTTATGACAACTCCAAGAGCTTCTAATAAATCAGCAGAACCAGATTTCGATGATGCGGCGCGATTGCCATGTTTTACAACGCGCGCACCAGCAGCGGCGGCAATGATTGCTGCCGTCGTCGAGATATTGATTGTGTGTGCACCGTCGCCACCGGTACCAACTGAGTCCACTGCGCGTTCTTCGATATTTATTGGAGCACAATGTTGGTACATCTGTGAAACAAGGGCTCCAACTTCTTCAGATGTTTCACCTTTTCGCTTCAGCGCAAGAAGAAACTCTTTAATAATTTCATTTTCGGCACGGCCTTCGAGAATCTCTCTCATACACCATTGAACATCGCTCGGGTCGAGATCCAGGCCGAGATACATTCTCTCGATATGAGCTCTCCAACTCATAAAAAATTAAACCGATATCGCTTTGGCGCCGCGCAACAAATCAGCAACGGTACGCGCCAAGGTAAATGGATCAATTGGGTGAATAACACTTGCCTCAGCCTTTGACCAAGCCGCTAGCCAACTATCTTCTTTACGGCCTGTAATAAGTAGGACTGGAGGGCAATTGAAGACTTCATCTTTTAATTGACGAGCGATCCCCATACCGCCTTCCGGTACAGCTTCTCCATCAAGGATAATCAGGTCGGCACGAAGTTTGCCATCCATATCTTTTCGGTCTACAAATGCCCAGAAAGCATCACCGGTCGCGAATTCGTGAATTTCGTGCTCTGCGATATCGCTCGCTACTCGATTCCCAAGGGCGCGGAGAACTGCGGCTCGGACCGAAGAATCATCGGAGTAAACGAGGATCGATTTCTTCTGTGCTAGTTCTGACATAGTGGGAAGTCTAATCTCCAAGGCCTTAAACCACCCACTCCCCAAGGGCGAATGCGAGTGACCCGTTTCACTTACGCTTACGAGAATTAACTCTTATTTAGGTAGGCGCGATGAGACTCTGAGCGGGTTTTCCGCAATAATCACCCCTATGTCTAGCGCCTCAACTCCGGTCCACAGCAAAATCTCACGACCAGACCCTGTCGCCGTCGGCACAATCGTCTGGCTTTCAAGTGAGCTTATGTTCTTCGCGGCAATCTTTGCCATATATTTCACAACTCGCGCAGTTCAAGGACCAGTGACTTGGCTGGAATCAACCAAGATGCTCGACATCCCCTTTGCGGCTGCCAACACAATTGTGCTCGTTCTCTCATCAGTAACGTGTCAATTCGGAGTTTTCGCAGCCGAACGTTTCCAGAAACGACGGAGCGGTAGTTTTTTTCAAATTAACAAGTGGGGAATGCGCGAATGGTTCTCACTTACTTTCCTCATGGGGTCTTTATTCATTGCAGGCCAGGTCTACGAGTACGCATCACTTACTCAAGAAGGCTTAACGCTCTCAGCAAATGCTTACGGTTCGGTTTTCTATTTCGCTACCGGATTCCATGGTCTTCACGTAATAGGTGGTCTGATTGCGTTCTTAATCGTCATGATTCGAGTTGCAAAAGCGCGCCGTTTCACCCACCGACAAGCGACAACTGCAATCGTAGTTTCGTACTACTGGCACTTCGTAGACGTTGTTTGGATTGCACTCTTCGCTACGATCTATCTCATTAAATAAAGGAAAAGGGAACAAAGTGAAAAATCTTTCGCGCTACAGAAGACATAAATTAGCGGCGCCTCTCCTCTTGCTTTTTGGGCTCTTCTTAGTAGGGATGACTTTTAACGTGGCGAGTGCGACTAGCAATGAATCTGCTTCAATTTTCGCACGCTCAGCCGCAATTGAAGAAGGTAAACAAATATTTCTTAAAGGTTGCTCATCTTGCCATGGTTTAAACGCTGAAGGTGGAGCGATCGCTCCTTCTCTAATCGGCGTTGGCGCAGCATCAGTGGATTTCCAAGTCGGAACTGGCCGTATGCCAATGGCTGATATGAGTACGCAAGCCCAGCGTAAACCCCCTGTTTATAACGCCGAAGAAATAGCGGCCCTCGCCGCTTACGTAGCATCTCTTGCACCAGGACCAGCAATTCCGGGAGATGAGATGCTAAATTATGAACGCGATGGAAGTATCGCCGAAGGTGGCCAACTTTTCCGCACCAACTGCGCGATGTGTCATAACTTCGCAGGCCAAGGTGGCGCGCTCTCCCAAGGTAAATACGCCCCAACAGTTATGGGCGTTGAAGCAAAACATATTTACGAATCGATGACTACTGGCCCGCAAGCGATGCCGGTTTTTGGCGATAAAATCATCACTCCCGCTGAGAAACTTTCAATTATTAAGTGGATCAAAAGCGTCGAGGCAGAACCTAATTTGGGTGGAGCATCTCTTGGTCGCACTGGTCCAGTAACTGAAGGTTTATTAGGTTGGGTACTAGGTCTCGGATTGCTCATTGGTGCAGCAGTCTGGTTGGCAGCGAAAGCAAGATGAAATAATGTCGAACGAAATCGCAGCCATCCAAGATCCAGGGTTGCCGCCACATGTGCATCGGCTTGCCGATACCGACCCTAAAGCTGAGAAGAAAGCTGAACGTCAAGTTGCAATTCTCTTTACGATCTCTGCGTTAGGAACTTTGCTCTTTATTTACTCATACATTTTTATCGCAGATGACATTTATTTTTTCTTTCCCATTCTAGGAGAAACTAACGCACATCAATTTGGTTTAGGAATGGGCCTAACGATTTCACTCTTCTTTATTGGAGCCGGCGCTATTCACTGGGCCAAAACGCTAATGCCCGATATCGAAGTTGTTGCCCATCGCCATGAATTTAGATCCTCTGATTCGGATCGAAAAGAATTTATTGACGCTGTTAAAGAAGGCGTAGGCGCTGTAGCTTTGGGACGTCGCTCATTGATCAAACGATCTCTAGGTTTATCTCTCGGTCTCGTTGGTTTGTCACCGCTGCTGCTGCTCCGTGATTTAGGACCACTTCCAGGTAAAGAACTTGAAGTAACGAGTTGGAAAGCCGGCACGCGACTGGTATCTGATCCAGGTGATCGCCCTATTAGACCCGAAGATTTAGAAGTTGGCGGAGTTGCTCAAGTTCTCCCAGAACTTGTAGGAGACGAACATCGCACTTTGAACAATGTTGCCAAAGATGCTGTGCTGCTAATTCGTTTGCGTGAAGAAGAGTTCCAATTAGATGCGACGCGTCTAAGTATGACTTACCACGGCATCATCGCTTTCTCAAAAATTTGCACACATATGGGTTGCGCGGTTGCGTTATATGAACAACAAACAAAACAGTTATTATGCCCTTGTCATCAATCAACTTTCGACGTTACACGTGCAGCAAAAGTTACTTTTGGACCCGCTGCCCGCCCGCTGCCACAATTAGCAATTACGGTGGACGCTGAAGGGTTTTTAGTTGCTCAGGGACCATTTAGTGAACCAGTTGGACCTAGCTTCTGGGAGAGGAACTCACAATGACCGCTCGTGAAGAAGTTGCTGGATCTATCGCAAATTATGTCGATGAAAGAACCGGGGCAGCTGCATGGATGAAGAAAAACTTAAATAAAGTTTTTCCTGATCATTGGTCCTTTCTTTTAGGTGAAGTTGCGCTCTACTCATTTATTATTCTCCTTCTCTCTGGAACCTTTTTGACTTTCTGGTTTGATCCATCACAACGAGAGGTTATTTATAACGGCAGTTATGAACCGCTGGATGGGTTGAAGATGTCTGCCGCTTATGCCTCCACTTTGCATATCTCCTTCGAAGTCCGCGGTGGCTTGTTTATGCGTCAAGTTCACCACTGGGCGGCACTGATATTCATGTCAGCAATCGTTGCCCACATGTTGCGCATTTTCTTCACTGGAGCTTTTCGCAAACCACGCGAATTTAACTGGATCATCGGAGTTGTTCTTTTGATACTGGGAATTGTTGAAGGTTTCCTTGGTTATTCACTCGCAGATGATTTACTTTCTGGAACCGGTGTTCGTATCGCCCACGCAATTATTTTAGCGATGCCAGTTGTTGGCACCTATATTGCTTTCTTTACTTTCGGCGGAGCTTTCCCCGGCGAGGCATTCATTCCACGTATGTTCACCCTTCATGTTTTGATTTTGCCTGCCATGTTTTTAGCTCTCATCACGGTGCACTTAATGTTGGTCTGGTACCAAAAGCACACTCAATACCCGGGTCCTGGTCGAACTCAAAAGAACGTTGTCGGGTTCCCATTGATGCCGGTTTATATGGCGAAAGCTGGCGGTTTCTTCTTCATTGTTTTCGGAGTAACGGCGTTCCTTTCAACCGTGGCTTCGATTAACCCAATTTGGTTATACGGACCATACACGCCGGGGCAAATTACGGCTGGCGCTCAGCCCGACTGGTATATGGGTTGGCTCGATGGTCTCGTTCGCATGGCGCCACCACTTGAATCATACATACTCGGCTACACAATTTCTTGGAATATTTTGATTCCGGGCTTAATTGTGCCAGGGATTTTCTTTACTGGAATGGCGCTCTATCCATTTATTGAAGCGTGGATCACCGGTGATAAACGCGAACACCATCTTTTAGACCGACCACGCAACGTACCAAACCGGACGGCACTTGGGGTTGGGGGACTCGCTTTCATGTCTGTTGCGCTAATTAATGGTGGTAATGACATCATCGCAACTCATTTCTCGCTCTCTATCAATCAAATAATGTGGTTTTCGCGAATTTCGATTTTTCTTTTACCTCTACTTGCTTTCGTTATCACAAAACGCATCTGTATCTCGCTCCAACGTGCTGATCGCGAACTTGTATTGCATGGTCTCGAAACAGGACGCTTACTTCGCTTACCGCATGGCGAGTTCGTGGAAGTCCATGAGCAACTCTCCCCTGAAAAAATTTGGACCCTTACTCAACATGAGCAAAGGCCGCCTCTGGCTCTTGAAGAATATGACGCGCATGGGGTCAAGCGTCCTGGCAGTTTAAAGAACAAGCTACGCAACCGCCTGAGTAAAGCACATGCGCAAGCTGTGCCGAAAGTAACTGCTCAAGATCTAAAAGAAATCGAACACCACTAACTATCGCAAGAGTGTTAATTAATGGCTGGTTTTAATTGGTTTTTCGTACTCAGTTACAAAACCAATAATGCTAATTAATAATCCGACGACCCCGATAAGTGTTAGCCACCAACCAATAATCAAACCAAGTCCAAATAAAGTAGTAAAGAAACCGAGTACCAATGGCTGCCATGAATGAGGGCTATAGAAACCAAGTTCGCCTGCACCATCAGCAATTTCAGCGCTCTCATTATCTTCTGGAAGGATTACACCGATTCGCTTCTGGGTATGCCAAAGGTAAAAGCCCACCATGCCAGCTAGCGCGGCAGCGAGTCCCATTCCGCCAATGCCTACCGATTCACCGCCAACTTGCCAATAAATAACCGTAACGATGGCATAGAAGAGTGCGAGACCACCGAAGAGTTGCCATGAAACTTTCACCTACTTATGCCCTTCAGTCTTAATGTGCGGGTGATGCAAATCAAATGCTGGACGTTCGCTGCTAATGCGTGGCATAGATGTGAAATTATGGCGTGGCGGTGGGCATGAAGTAGCCCACTCAAGAGATGCACCGTAACCCCATGGATCATCAACGCCTACCAGCGGGGATTTGCGTGTTATCCAAATATTGATCCCAAAAGGAATGAGCGAGAAAGCCAACAAGAAGGAACCCATGGTTGAAATAGTGTTCATGAAAGTAAATCCATCGCTTGGGAGATAATCCGCGTAACGCCGTGGGAAACCTTTAATTCCCAACCAGTGCTGGATAAGGAAAGTTAAGTGGAAACCAAAAAAAGTTGTCCAGAAGTGAATCTTTCCTAACCGTTCATTGAGCATGCGTCCGGTCATCTTTGGCCACCAGAAGTAATAACCAGCAAACATTGCAAAGACAACAGTTCCAAAAAGCACATAATGGAAATGTGCAACTACAAAATATGAAGCTGAGACTGCAAAATCAAGCGGCGGTGAAGCCAAGATAACTCCAGTTAAGCCACCCATAAGGAAAGTTACTAAGAAGCCCATAACCCATAGCATCGGCGTTTCAAAAGTTACACTGCCCCCCCCACATAGTTCCGATCCAGTTAAAGAATTTCACCCCAGTTGGTACAGCGATCAGAAAAGTCATAAATGCGAAGAAGGGCAGAAGCACCTGACCAGTTGCGAACAAGTGGTGAGCCCAAACAGATACGGAAAGTGCTGCGATTGCAATGGTGGCAGCAATCAAACCTTTATACCCAAAGATTGGCTTACGGCTAAAGACCGGCAAAATTTCAGTGATAATTCCAAAGAATGGCAGCGCCAAAATATAAACCTCTGGATGTCCAAAGAACCAGAAGAGATGCTGCCATAACATCGCGCCACCGTTTGCTGGGTCAAATATATGCGAATCGAAAAGTCGGTCGCTCTCTAGACCTAGCAGCGCTGCAGCGAGAGGCGGGAAGGCGAGCAGAACCAAAATTGAAGTTAGCAGGATGTTCCAAGAAAAAATTGACATGCGAAACATTGTCATACCTGGCGCGCGCATTGTTAAAATAGTTGTAATAAAGTTAACCGCACCAAGAATTGTTCCAACACCGCCAACAGCTAAACCAACTACCCATAAATCACCACCAATTCCGGGCGAATAAGTCGAGCTTGCAAGTGGGGCGTACGCAGTCCAACCAAATGAAGCGGCACCGCCCGGAGTTAAGAAACCAGCAAATGCCATTAAGCTTCCAAATAAAAATAACCAAAAAGAGAGCATATTCAACCGCGGGAAAGCCACGTCGGCTGCGCCAATTTGCAGAGGCATAATCACATTTGCAAAACCAACAAAGAGCGGGGTCGCAAAGAAGAACAGCATAATTGTGGCATGCATTGTGAAAGCCTGGTTGTACTGCTCATAACTAAGAAATTGCATCCCTGGTCGAGCTAATTCGCTTCGAATAACTAAAGCTAAGAGGCCACCAATTAGGAACCATGCAAAAGTGGTGATGAGATACATGTAACCGATACGTTTGTGATCTGTTGATGTAATCCAGCTGACGAAAATCATGCCCTTGCGCGTTGCAGGCATCCCTCCAACGCCAATGGTTGGACTATCGGCATAAGTTGTCATGCGTTACTCACCTTCAGGGTTTCTAAAAAGCTCTTATATTGATCCGGTGTTACTACCTTGACCGTAAAAAGCATTTGTGTATGAGCGCGACCGCAGAGAATATTGCAACGCCCTGGGAAAGATCCAAGCTTCTTTGCTGTGAATTCAATGTAGTTGGTAACGCCTGGAATATTCTGAAGTTGAATCATGAATGCCGGAATCCAAAATCCATGAACTACATCGCTTGACGTTAGCGTGTATCGAACACGCTCACCGAGTGGAACTACCAAAGTTGCTGGCTGCCCCGGAATTCCAGTTACAACTGCATTCTCGCCAGCTACAGGGTATGTGAATTGCCATGCCCATTGCACCGCATTGACACCGATCTCATGCATTACGGCGGCGGGGTCAGATTTTTGAATTTCGGACTGTTTAATAACGGTGAAGTAAAACAATCCTGCAATGATGATCAATGGGATGACCGTGTAAACGATTTCAATAGGTACGTTGTACTGAGTCTGTTTTGGAAACTCTGGTGCTCCAACTTTCTTACGGTGGAATATCGCTGGCCACACAATCAACACCAATGTGATGGCGCCAACAATTGCAGCGGCAATCCATGCTCCTTGCCATAAGGAGAGTGAGATGTCGTTGATACTGGAAAGACCAGGCTCAAAACCAAAACCAGAAATCGATGAGCAACCAGTTAGCGTGAAGACCATCAACGTTAGAACCGCTACCAAAAGTGGAGTGCGTTTTTTCAAAGTTGGCTTGGGCATGGGGATAAGAATAGGGCGAATTTGACGCGCAGTGCGCAGGTGCGAGTAGCCTTCGACGGGTGGGTCGTGTCACAGGAAATTATCAGAGCGAGAAGCCTTTGCATCCAAAGGCTTGCGCCCTCCTTGCGAACGCCTTCGATTCCGGATGGGGCGATCCACGAAAGCTAGGCAGCTCTGCCAATCTGGCAAAGGTCATGAGAAATGAAGCGTTGGAGAGCATCGCTGGCCACCTTGGCCTCCGTTTTGATGAGATAGAGGTTCTTGGTGAACCATCCATTGGTCACGGCCTCGCCATACAAGGTTTTTTAGGTGAAAAATCTCGACTTTTCTATAGCGCGCTAGATCGTAGCGAAGTCATTGCCATAGCTCGCTCGCTCACCTCTTGTGAAATTCCAGTCGATAAAACGGGAGCGATCTCCATTGAAAAATTGAGGGCTAACTCGCCATCGAAGGATGATGTTTTCGCTCTTCAATTGGCCAATTTAGAGACAGGCGTACTTCAAAATACCGAAGAGATTCTGAAAGCTTGTAGCGGCGCGATGATTGCCTGCGATGCAACGGCGCTCGGTGCGCATGCTCGCTTACCTTCTCGCTGGGATAGCGCGCTATTTGATTCGCGATCATGGCAAGGACCTGCCGGCTTAGGAATTCTTGCAATTCGAAGCGCAGCTAATTGGAGAAATCCTTTACCGCATATCGGGGCTCTGCGAACTCCGAATTCATACTCCCTACCTTTATTGCTGGCATCGGCGCTCGCGTTAGATGCATGGATTGATGACGCAAGAACCTCACTTGTAAATGTGCGAGCGTTAAACAAACACTTACGAAATGAAATCGCGCGAAGAATTCCTAATTGCGACATCGCGGGAGAGTTAGATAGCTCCCTGCCTCACATAACTTCCGTTTCGTTTCTCTATTGTGAAGGCGAAGAGTTACTACATGCGTTAGAGAAACTCGCTATCACTGTTGATTCTGGTTCGGCCTGTACTGCTGAAGATTTGCAACCAAGCCATGTATTAGCTGCTATGGGCGTTTTAACGCATGGAAATATCAGGATTACTTTGCCACTCGACGTTTGCCTCCAAGAAGTTGATCTACTAATTGAATCACTGATGAGAATTGTTGCGGAGGCTAGATCCAAGTGATTACCGTTAATTCCCTCGATTCGCGTTGCCCACAACCAATTATCGATACCGCAAAAGCGCTCGCGGAGCTAGAAATTGGGGTTGTTATAACTTTGCTTGCTAACGATCCGGCTACCTGGCCTGATCTGCAAGCTTGGGCGCGAATGACAAAAAACCTAGTTGTTCAGGTTAAAGAAAACGTTTACGAAATTACCAAACTTTCGTAGGCATGTGGCGCGCAATTTCTGCTGCCGCTTCATCTCCATATGCCAGAGCAAAGCGATTTACGAATTCCTCTTTAGTGAAGTGATATTCCTGTGTACCTGTAGTTTCAAGAACATATGTAGCAATCATTGAACCTAATTGAGCGCACCGTTCGTGGCTTACTCCCCAAGCAAGACCAGCGATAAAGCCTGATCTAAAGGAATCGCCAACTCCAGTTGGATCGACCCTAGCCCTCTCTTGCGGAACTCCAACGTGAACATATTCACCCGTACTAGATTCGACTTTTGCGCCGTTGCTGCCAAAAGTGACGACTCGATATTTAACGTGGTCGAGAATTTCTTTATCGCTCCACCCGGTCTTTTGCATCGCCAGAGCCAATTCATACTCATTTAGAAATAAGTAAGAAGCTCCATCAATTAGAAGTTTGATCTCCTCCCCGCTCATACGTGCCATTTGTTGGGATGGGTCTGCGGCGAAAGGGATGCCCTGTTCTCGACAAACTTGCGAGTGACGCAACATGGCCTGCGGATCATCTGGAGATATGACCATCAAATCAAAACGTCCAGTTTTATCCATAATTGCTTGCAACTCAATATTGCGCGCCTCACTCATGGCACCAGGAAAAAATGAAGCAATTTGATTTAGATCCTCATCGGTTGTG
>JBCKHR010000016.1:0-22081 GCA_038905755.1 Candidatus Planktophila sp. | reverse complement strand
TTCGCCAGAAGCGATTGCAGCAGCTTCTGCATCTTGAGCAGCTTGAGTTGCAGCATCAGCTGCATCTACAGCATCAAGGGCTGCATTAGTTGCAGCATCAGCCTTATCGCCAGCTTCAATTGAAGCATCAATGGCTGCTTGTACTGCGGCAAAAGTTGCATTTTCACCAGCTGCGAATGTAATAATCGCAGATGCTGAAGAAATACCAGCAGCAAGCGTGCTATCAACTTCAGTCGCACCGACATAACCAGCTGCAGATGAAGAATCAGTTGCGTTACTTACAGAAACAGTAAATGTTCCGCTTCCGCCTGCTGCAACTAATGATTGCGCGTTGAAGGTATAAGTACCTGTCGAATCAGTTGTGAATGACTGTGCAGTTGCTCCACCTGCGAAGCTACCAACACCTGTTGCTGACAAAGTCAGTACCGACCCAGCTACAACATTTCCATAACGATCCTGGACAGTAGCAGTCATAGGAACTCCTGCAGCATTAGCAGTGCCAGTTTTGGCACCAGTAATAACAACAGTACGCCCGGCAGCCGCTAGTGGGCCAACGACAGTGAAGGAGACTGAAGTTTTAACAGCTCCAGCAGTGAATGTGATGGTCTTTGTTCCAGGAGTTGTTGCCAAAGCCTGAACACTTACAGCGCCATTCGGGGAGGTGGCAGCCATAACCCTTGAAGTTACTGGGAGACCAGAAGCATCCAAGATCCATGCGCCAGCAGAAGTTGTAACTGTAATTGCTGCGCCGGTTGCCGATGCGGCAGCCGATGTCAGGTTGTCAACAGTTATCGCGAACATATCGTTAAGAGGAGCATCGCTTATAGAAAAAGATGCAAGACTCTTCGACAGATTACGTGCGTTGACAATTGTCAACTCATCCGCAATTCCTGTTGAAGGAACTAATGTGGTAGCTGGTGGTGACGCCAAGAAGTTGTGGTTGTACTTGGCCACCATTGTTGCAACAACTGGAAGAGTTGCTACATATGTAAGAGTACGTGAGCCAGATATTGATGAATTACTAATTGAAGTAAAGGTAACAGCATTAGTTGTTGGTGTCGCAATAGCAATGGCATCAGCTAATGAGAATGTTGCTGTACCAGTAGCATCAGTAGTAATTGCAGCATAAATAGTTGTTGCAGCAAAGTTACGTGAAACTGCACTAAGTGAAGGTTGTAGTGATTGCCCAGACATCAAAACACCAAACTGATCTTTAACAGAAACAGTTAGAACATTTGTAGTACCGATTTTAACCAAAATGGCAGCAAGAGGATCGATAACTGAAACTGTTGTTACAACGGCTGCTGCCCAAGTCAAAGTCACAATACGAGATGGGCCAAAGTCGCCAGCAGTAGTGCTAAAGCCTGTAATTGTAACTGTTGCTACTGCGCCAGCTTGTGGTGCTGAGTTTGTTATTGCAAAGGAGTAATCCCCAGCAGAATCCCCAGTTGCAGTAGTTGTAGTCGGAGTTGTTGGAGTAACACTTGCAGATGCATAGTTACCAGTCCATACAGTGTTTACTGTAATTACTTGTCCGGGAACGTTATTATCTAGCAAAGAGTCAACATTGATTTTCAACGTTGCGCTCTTTGTTGTAGTTGGTAGGATATAAGCAGTAGAAGTCGACACGTTCAGCCTGATTGCTTCTCCTACTAAAATGCCGTCAGCAGTAGTCAAAGTTAAATCAGTCAAGTTATCGACAATAGTTGCTACAGCGGAAACGGTTATGGCTGTTAATCTTGCAGTTGAGCCATATGTAACACGAAGTGAGTGCAACACAGAAGCACCTGTGCCAATTGCTGGGTCCGTAATTCCATAATTACCATTGGCTGTATTGCTGTAAGTAGCCAATACCGTCCCTAATGTAGGAGCAACGTGATCCACAGCGGCTACGCCAGAGTCAGCGATTGTAAGAGATTCTGCCAACGCTCCCGAAGAAGTAAGAATAATTGTAGCAGTAAGTGTTGGTGCAGTGGAAACTAAAGTAGCATTAGCTACTCTGCCAAGTACCACACGGCCACCATTTGCATCTCTGAGAGTTGCACTCATGTTGTTAGCTGTTGTGAAAGCCAATGCTAGGCCGGTAGAGACCACACCAGTTTGGGTAGCTGTCAATACAGCACCTGAATCAGCCGCGCTTGTAACAAACTTGAACCTCAAGGTCCTATCTGTTGTGAAGCCATCGATATCATGTAGACGCACACGGAGTGTGAAGGCTCCAGTTGTATCAACGGCATCGCCATCAGTTGGGTAAACACCGAACCAGTAGCGCGATGAGGAGCCGCTGATCGCGTCCGCTGAATATGTCCAGTTGTTGCTAACAAAATCTCCGAGTGCGGCGGAGCCGTTTGGTACCTGTTGAGTGGTTACGGCGGCTACGGAGCCGGCGATTGCGGCAAATGATCCAGTGGTGTTTTTAAGGGCCTGGATTGTTAGGTCACTGATGGCGGAAGCAGTGACGCCGTCGGCATTAAAGCCAGCGGTTCCTGTAACCGAGACAGTGATTGATTCACCTGGATCTAGCCCGATTGGGAGGCTACCTTGGGTAAAAAGGTCGACATAGAACATGCCCATACTACCTGATGTACCGGTTCCTCCAACGACAGTAACTGAAGTTGTGCTTAGTGCCATGTTTAATCCGGCAGCTGCATTAGCAGGTGCAACCGAACTCAACAGACCAAAGCCCAACGCAGCAACCGTTATAAGCGAGATTCGCTTAAAAGTTGTCTTTGTAGACATTTATTTCCTTTCGTTTAGTCGAAGTACGGACGATCCGTAGTTCGGCTTTGGGTGTAAAGCAATCTCATATTTCATGAGAGTGACTTTTCACCCGTTTCGATGAATCGCACGTGCTGATCCATCAAATTCCCCACCGTGTATCCGGACTCGGCGAGGAAAGTTAATTGTTAGAGGGCGCTTCATGCGTTGCCTCCCGTGCTAGTTGGGGTGCTAACCGAAATGGCTTGCGCCAAAATTAGAGTCTTGCCACTATTTAGGAGCAAGCGAGTGGTGATCGAGGTAGGGACTTGCGTTAAGTCGTATCCTCGATTACCTGTTGCGATGTACAACTCTGAAGTTGTAGTAAAGGTTAAGGGAATTGTAGCGGTCAGGAGGTACTGCCCACTGGAGATACGCTCAATCTCGAAGACCGTGTTGCCCAGAACGAGTGGGGTCCAGATACCATTCATGCCGATGTAAACGCTTGCTACTTCATAGCGGGTTCCGGCACCATCGACGATGATTTTCTGGGCGAGCATCACATTTGGACCGTCTTTGGCGGTTAAGGCAACGTTGCTCACCGTAACGCCAGTAGGAGTCAAAATTGGGGTCGAGCGGGTTAAGCGGATTTTGCCAATAGCGTTAGAAGAATCAGTGATAGTAAAACCTGTTGGAAGACCATCTTTATCTAAACCAGCGAAAGCCAAGCGTGTGACCTTGATATTGGCACCGGCAAATAAGCTTGCTTTCTTTGCTGCAGCTTGGGCTGCGCTTTCGGCAGCCGTTGGGCTCGCACTTGGGTTAACCGAAGTTGGCGCTGGTGCGCTATCGGTTGAACCAGTAAGTGGGTCAGCTGAAATCTCATTTTGAATGGCGAGAGGCAATACCCCTTCATCGCCGGTCATGGCGTTAAAGCCAAGGAAGGCAGTGAAAACTAATAGTAAGGAGAGAGCGGCCTTGGAAGATTTCGCAGCGAGCACAGCAGCTTTCTTATATGTGCTTGATAGCACATCGAGGGCGGTCAAACCACGCTCTTGATCGACAATAATGGTAGAGAGCACTTTGCGAAGGGAGGCGCGAGCGCGAGAGACGGTATGGCGAACGGCAGATTCCTTGATTCCAAGTTCGGCTGCGATCTCTTCAGTGGAGCGGCCTTCCATCTCCCACATAACAAGGGCGGCGCGTTCGGCTGGAGAGAGCAGAGCTAAGGCTTGGCGAATGATTGCGGCATCTTCGGCAGCGCTCATAGCGATGGAGTGGTCTCCGTTATCTTGCCAAGTGGCTTCGATTTCGGCGGTGGCGTCATCGAGGAGGATCAAGTTAGGGCGGCGGCCTTCCAGACGGAAGAGATCGATGCAGAGGTTTTCGATGGTGCGGTGGAGATAAGAGAGAGCGTGCTCAGTAGATTCAAGCTCTGGGGCGGCGAGCATGAACTTGATTAGAGCATCTTGGATGATTTCTTCAGCTTTTGTGGAATCTTTAAGCACGCGGTTGGCGTGGGTCAGAAGTTCGCTCCGGTGCGCTATGTAGAAAGCACCAAGCTCTGCCACAGTCCAAACATGAGGACTTAGCGAGCTAGTCGAACTCTTACGTGACACTTGATTCCTTTTTAACCGGTTTTTATGGTGCAGAGTCGACCGTCGCCGCCTCTACTTGCTACTACGAATTCGTTGGGTGATTGTCGCGGAAAATGGACAATTTGGACATTTTGCAGATAAGCGGGGGCTTGGTGGCCTTGCCTATTTATCTGGTTCAATCGTGTTCACTATTCTAGTGCAAACTCTCTATGAGCGAAACCTGCCAGAGTTGCGAATATCCTGTGAATACTTTAAGTGAATATACCTGTAGAGGTATATCATTGCCAAATGGAAATCTTGAGCGCATCTGCTCTGGTTACAAGGGCGCGTGGCGAAAAAGGAATGACTCAGGCAGATCTCGCAGCCCGAGCTGGGACTTCACAATCGGCAGTCGCCAGATATGAAAGCGGCGCTGCCACTCCATCAACGGCAACGCTTACTCGACTGTTGCGTGCGGCTGGTTTCGAGTTAGAAGTTCGTTTAAAGAAGACCAGAGCCAGTGATTTATCAACGAGTAGGGCTAAGAAGATCCGAGCGGTGCGCGGTGAAATTAATAAATTGATGAGAAACGCTGGCGCATCGAATATCCGAATTTTCGGTTCTGTTGCGCGTGGAGAAGATAACGAAGATAGCGATATTGATTTCCTCGTTGACTTTGACACTTCTAGTGGATTGCTGCCACTCATTGCGCTCACAAGTGAGTTAAAGAAGTTACTTGGTGAAGGCGTCGATGTCGCGCCAGTGGAGATTTTGAAAGCCTCTGTTCTCGAGAACGCGCTGAAGGAAGCAATTCCACTTTGAATCAGCGGGGCCACGGAGCGCGAATTAGCGATATCCTCGAAAGAATTGCGCGAATCAAACATTGCCAAGAGTTACTTGCAATTGCTGAAGAGAATGACCATGGGCACGATGCTGACAGCGCCTTTGATGCAATTCTTTACTGCTTGCTTGTAATCGGTGAGGCTGTGAAAAGTGTGGATTCACAATTACAAATAGAAAATCCTCACATTAAGTGGGAAAATATTATTGGCATGCGAGATATTTTGGCACATCAATACTTTCGCATTGACGCTTCACAGGTTCACTTAACAATTGATAAACCGCTAGATGATTTAAGAACCGTTTGCGAACGCGAGCTCCTGTGACCTGTCCGTATCTGCAAGCAAGTGGGCACTCAAGGAACTATGGACCAAGCACCCCGATGGACAAGACAAGAACCCCGTCTTGTCGTTTGTAGGCACTCCCTGAAGCCGTCACCACAGCGAGAAAAGTCGGAGCTCCATTAATTTCTTGATCAACCCTATCGGCCATTTTTAGCAAATTAGATGCTCCCTCATCAATCCACGCCGTTCCTAACTTAACTTCTACTCCGGCCCATCGGCCATCAGGAAGCACAATGATGATGTCGACTTCGAGGTCTTTGTCGTCTCGGTAGTGGCTCAGTTCTGCTCGCAAGGGTTGTGAGTACACGCGTAAATCTTTCAAAACTAAACTTTCGAATAGTAAGCCGAAGAAATTCAGATCTTTAAGCAACTTAGTAGGTGAGGCACCTAACATGGCAACCGCTAAACAAGGGTCAATGAAATGCCTGGTTGCCGATTTCCGCAAAGTGTTTCTTGAACGCAGATGGGGCGCCCAGGCTGGGAGTTCTTCAATAATCATCAGCCTCTCTAAGACTTTTAAGTCTCCATTGATGGTCTTTAGATTGTCTGTTGCGCTCCCTTGGTAGACGTCACTTGCAATTGTGGATGTTTCCGCCTGCGTCGATATGTGACGCGCATATGACCTGAGCACTCTTTCAATCCTTTTTGGATCACGCTTCACGCCATCGACTCTTTGAATATCAGCGTGCGTAATCTCTTTCAAATATGCCTGCATATTTTCTTGGGCATCATCTGGATTGAGAGAAATGAACCTAGGCCAACCTCCAATACACACCTGTTCAATCATGTCCTTTAGAGTCAATCCACTCGTCTGAGTGCCGGTGAATTCCTCATCGAAAAGTTCGGATATTGATATCTTTCCGGTACTGATTTCTTTTTCAAATAGTGTCATCGGGCGTACGCTCAATCTTCTCATCCGGCCCGCTCCGGTGTGAGTGTCATCGTCGTCCGGAAGAACTGCAGATCCAGTTAGGATGAATTCTCCAAATTTTTTTGAGGCGTCAACCGCTCGTCGAACCGCATTCCAAACTTCTTTTTCTACTTGCCATTCATCAATCAGGAGCGGCTTTTCTCCGTCAAGTAGTAATGCGGGATCGGCTTTTGCCAGCGCGCGATCGTTCTTGTTTGTGTCGAGGCGAACAATGCGTTTGGCGTATCTAGATGCGGTTTCAGTTTTACCAACGGCCCTTGGTCCCACCAAGACAAGTGCTCCGGAAATTTTTAGTAAGCGCTGCATTTCGCCGTCAATAACCCTCTTTTTGTACTCCATTTTGGCTCCCGTTTCCTCCTCGCCACACCACTCAATGGAGCAAGGATATCAGGAATTATGCTCTTTTTGTATCCGGAATTATGCTCCTTTTGTATCCGTAATTATGCCTTCCAGAGGTAGGCGCACTGACTTGATTCCAGGCCATTCTGTACATCGTGTACATCGTGTACAGTAGAGGGCATGAGCCAGATTCTCGAATTCACCAAGCTTTCTGACGCACGAGCGAGCCTCAAAAGTATTTACGACATCGCTGGGAACCATATCCCTGTTAACTTACAAAGAGAAGGTGACGAGCCTTTAACGATTGTGCATCGCGAGGATTTGCAAAATGCGCTCTCTGCGCTTGTGAAAGTCAAGCCCGTTGTATCCATTCTTAAGAATGGTTCCGCAAGCATTTGGCTTGAGGGATTGCCTATTAGCGCCGAAGGTAAGAATTTATCTCTAGCCGAAAAACAATTGATCAAAGCGTTGCGAGCATACGCCGACACATGGGTTGAAGAATTGCGGTACATGGCTAATCATCGAAGTAATTGGGCTCTTGTGAATTTGATAATTATCTCTGACGATGAAACATTGCAAAAAATGATCCTTGGTGAGTAACCCTTCTTTACATGCGACTTCCAACATATAAAGAGATCCGCAAATTTGTTGAAGTAGAAGGATGGGTAAACAAAGATTCTGCTTCCAAAAAGAAGACTGGCAACCACTTTAGATTTACTTTTGTCACACCCGATGGTCAATCCCTTTACATTTTTATTTCTCATGGTCGAGGCCAGATTCAAGATCCAAAATTATTTGCTCATATATTACGGAGTGAATTAAAAGTTTCTGCCAACCAATTCTGGGACGCAGTGGATCATGGAGATATTCCAAGAAGATCTAGGCAATCAGGAAATTCATCGATGATCGAGTATAAGTTGATGAGCAAACTTCTCAAAATAGCCGGCGTAAGCCCGAGCAAACTAGAAAGAATTTCACAAGTTGAAGCAGAGAAATTATGGAGCCAATGGCTTAAAAAACAAGAGTATTAGAACCCTAGATTCTTGAAGGAGCCCGACGAGAAGGTGGGTCATTGCGTGTCTGGCCAGTGGATGAACCCAGAGCTCTTTCAAAGTTAGTAATCAGTTTGATTAGTTCAGTTACTTCAAAAGCACGATTCCTGCGGCCAATGGTGGTCTGTTTCAACACACCAACGCGTACCAACTCATTGACTGCGCCATTCACATTTGTCATATGCCGACCTAGTACCGAGGTGGCCGTTTCCACTGTAATCACCGGAAGAGATGGCAAGATTTGCAACAATTGATCAATCGATGAATTTTTACGGATACGTCCGATTCTTTTCCGCCATGAAGCTTCTAATAAATTTAATTGACAAACTAAATCAGCGGCATCATTAGTAGCTCTCAGCGCTTCATTCATCGCGTGAATATTTCCTAAAACAGCTCTTGCGGTCTCATCTTGAGATGCCATAACTGCTCATACCCTTTCACCATAATACCGTTTACTAATTAAGCGCTATTATAGACTTTCCTTACTACCACTTGTTCAGTGTGAACTCAGTTCGACGACATCCAAAATTTGTCTCTTATCCATCGAGGTCCTGAAATGAAATTAACTAGAACAAAGATGAGTGACTTCCTAAGCGAACTAATGTCACCACATCCTTCCCGGTTTTGAAGTAAATCAGCAACAAATCCGGCTTCACATGGCATTCTCTGTTACCCACATATTCGCCTTTAAGAGGATGATCTTTATTGCTCTCGGGTAGAAGTGAATCAATCAGAAGTAAGTCGACGATTTTTACGAGAGGGATGTCTATGTTGCGATTGTTTGGGTTCTTTTTCTCTCGTTTGTAATCTCTCTCAAATTGGTTTGTGTATTCAAGCCTTCGCATTTAATTTCTTAATTAAGTTTTGCGAATTCTTGGCTTTCTTAACCTTTCCTGCCTTTGCGTCACGGATGGCCTTCAAAGTTACAGGATTAGGCGTTCTAGGATCAAATGGAAGAGCCTCATCTTCAACAATACGAAGCAGGAACATGCGAATAGCACTGGAAGTAGTCAATCCTGAAGCCTCAAGAATTTCGGCAGCTCTGTTTTTCGTGGATTCTTCAACACGAGCTTTTACTATGGAATTTGTTTTCACGATTAACCTCCTGAAATTTATGTGGCCACATTGTAGTCACAAATAAGAATGTAGAGCAACCTTATCAAACCGGCTCTTCGGATTTTAGCGGGGCGTGATGGTTGGAGTGGCTACCCATGTCAACGATCGAGGTGGAGAACTAGCATGTAATGGAAGGAGCAAACAGCTCTGCCTACCAAGGCGATGAACCCATTCCGCCATCGAAGGTATAGGTAGAACCAGTAGCCCACGAATTCGCAGGTGATAGCAAGAATTCGATTACGGTAGCCACTTCACTAGCTGTTGCCAAACGGCCAAGTGGAGAAGCCCGCTTCCAAGCTGCAACGCCCTCTGGCCAGCTCTCTTCAATTCCTTCGCTCCAAATCAGACCAAGGCGCAACCCTAAAGTGCGCATCGGGGCAAAGTCGGTGGCGGCAGAGAGAGTGAGGCGGTCGAGAGCGGCTTTACTTTCTCCATAAATTTCATGTCCAGCCCTTGGCGTGAACCCTTCGATAGATGAAATATTTAAAACCAGAGAAACACCAGCAGTAGCTGCGGCCTCAATAATTTCCCTCGGGGTTTCCACATTTATCCTCATAATCCGCGCGACCTCCTGCGCACTTGCGCGCTCGGGGTCAAGTGAGCTCTGGTCGGCGGCGTTATTGATAATGAAATCAATGCGACCGGCCGCGCGCTTTGCCGCTTCTACCAATTGCCTACCAGCGCCAATTCGCGAAAAATCGCTAGTGAAGAGATATAAATTTTCTTGCGCAGCGATCGAACTTGTATATCTCTGCGCGCAAATGATTGCGCCAAGTTTTAGAAAGTGAGTGGTTAACTCTTTGCCGATCCCGCCAGATGCGCCAGTAATTAAAATTACTTTATTGGAAAAAACTTCACTCATGGAAAAGTTCTCCTACCTCTTCACCATACTTTTTGCCCCATTCTTCAACTTGCGCTCTTGTGGCAAGTTCCATCTGGCTAAATGCTGGTATTACCAAGCATGAGAGCAACGACCAAGGGCCAAGTGTTTTCGCCGCCATCCAAACCTGAGGCGCGATTGTGTGAGTGAGGTTTATTTTCTCACCACCACGGTTTAGTAGATGGATCTCATGTTGATCTGAAATCGTGTGGAGAGCTACCGGAGCGCCAGCTAAAAGAATCCACGTTTCACTCTCTAGTAACCGATGCCATGACGAGAAATCATTTTCTTCCAAAAGGAAGTAGATAGCGTTCCCCTCCCCTTGGCGATAGATCGGTGCCCATGCCCCACCTTCTCCAGCAAGGGGTTGGAGTGAGAGTAACTCTCTGATTTGGTTCGCACTTAACGCTTCAATCATTATTTCAAAGCTCCCAGCGCTTCAATGCGTTTATTCGCGCGCTCCATGAGCTCTTTACTATCAACGCGCGTACTTCTTCTTGCGCAAACCACTTGCTCACCAGCTACCCAAACATCGGTGACATCGCCACGGCCTGCTGCGAAAACGATGAGCGCTTGGATATCGTGAATCGGAGTCAAATGCGGTTGAGCTAAATCGATAGCGACGAGGTCGGCCTCTTTGCCAATTTCAAGGCTACCAATTCGCTCACCCATACCAAGCGCCCTTGCGCCTTCAATGGTTGCCGAGCGAATAATTTCGACCAACTCTACTTTCTCCGGTCCTTCGTTGAGGGCAACCAGATGGGCGGCCATGCGCATTACAAAAAACATATCTAAATCATTACTCGACGAACAACCATCGGTACCAAGGGCAACGTTGATTTTCGATGCGCGCAATTTTTTATAGTTAGCAATGCCGCTGCCAAGTTTTAAATTACTGCTGGGACAGTGCGCAATGCTGGCACCGGTGAAGGAAACAATTTCCAAATCTGAATCTGATAAATGCACTCCGTGGCCAAAAATAGTTGGGTGCGCAAGGAGCCCACTCTCCCGACAAATCTCGGTTGGTGTTTTAGAATACTTTTCCCAAACTTCTTTATTTTCTGCCGCCGTTTCGGAAACATGTAAGTGAATACGAGCTTTTAGCCGTGTGGCAATTTCGGCAATTTCGCTTAAATGTTCGGGAGAATTGGTATAGGTACTGTGCGGTGATAAATAAATTGGCGTAAACGGTCCGCCAAGTTTTTCAAGTTCGGCCGGCCAATTATTTGCAAAGCTAATTCGCTCTTGCCATTGCAAACCATCCAGCCCTGCGGAGTCGAAAAAAATAGGGGCGCAGATATGGCGAAGTCCAACTTTGACCGCGCCGCGGTGAGTTGCCATGGGATTTAGATACATATCAAGAGCTGTTGTTGTGCCAGCTAATAACGCTTCAAGTGCGCCAAGTTCAGTACCGAGTTCACATGTTGCCTCATCCATGATGGCGCCTTCTGCCGCCCAAACTCGCTCCAAAAAACCTTGCAGATCTAAACCTTCGGCCCAACCGCGAAGCAAACTCATCGCCAAGTGGGTATGGGCATTTATTAATCCGGGTAAGAGTAATTTATCGGTGGCGTCGTATCGTTCCGCCGCGTTAAGCGTGGCAAGTTCGCCAGTTGGGCCAATGTGGGAAATTTTTCCATCGGTGATGGCCATTGAGTACCGCTGAAAAATCTCATTTGAGCCGTTTGAGGTGAGCAGAAATTGTGCGTTCTCAATAAGTAAATCGACGCGCTCGCTCATCTGAGTGACTTTATGGCACCGTCAATGATGGTTATCACCTTTGAGCTGGCTTGCTCAATAGCGTTGCCAATTTCAGCAATAGTAATTGGTAGATCGCTCACGCCCGCTGCCGGATTTGCAACGAGGGCGATTGCGGCATATCTAAGCCCTGCCTCTCTCGCCAACGCTACCTCTGGGCAACCAGTCATTCCAACAACCGTGGCACCGGCCAGGGCGGCTAAACGAATCTCGCTGGGAGTTTCAAATCGTGGACCGTTAAAACAGGCATAGATGCCACCGCTAGCAAGTTCGATTCCAGCGCTGGTCGCTGCAGTAGCGAGCGCATTTTTTATCGCTCCATCATATGGATCTGACATATCAATATGTTGAACGCCCTTACTTTGAATCCCGTCAAAAAAAGTTCCAGCTCGACCCGAAGTGAAATCAATAAAGTCATCGAGAAGTTGCAGTGAGCCAGTTGTTAGTTTTGGATCAATTCCACCGACCACATTTATTGAAATGATAAATTCAACACTGGCCTCTTTAAGGGCGGTGATATTTGCTCGGTAATTAACCGCACTTGGCGGCACGCTATGGTCAACACCGTGGCGCGTTAAGAAAAAAATCTGCGCTCCGTGCCATATTCCGCGAGTAATTAACGCTTGCCCATAACTAGTTTCAACTACGGCGGGAGTTGCGCCAACCAGTGCTGGTAATTTGTAGAAACCCGTTCCGGCAATTATTCCAATTTTCATTACTTATCCAACCCTGCCATGAGTCGGCCGATATATTCTCGATCGGCGCCGTTGGAGTCCACGATAGCGACAATCTTGCCGTTGGACATCTGCTCTCGTCAAGTTTTTGAGAGAGGTTGATTAGTTTTTATGCAGCTGCTGGTTGGCATTTCCTATGAGTCAACTCGGTCGGCGTAGTGCCTCATTTCGCGAGCATATTATGTGAGTCTTGTCGCGCCCTTGCACTGAGGCTATACGAGGTGTATTGTTTGCTCCGCATAGTTTATTGGCGCCTAGGTTGGTTTCGTACCGGCCGAACGCCGTTCCTACAGCCGCCCTAGGGCGGCTGTAGTGTTTTGGGGGCTGGTTATTTATGTATCTATGTTACGTGGACGAGTCAGGCGGCGTGGAACCGCCCAATGCGCCAAGCCAAGGCGTCACACCCGCTTCAGTGATTGTTGGCGTGGTCTGTTCAGCGGTGTCCATTCCTGTGCTGACACAAGATTTTTTGGCACTAAAACGAGCCCATTTTCCAACGCGATTCAGCCATCGACCAGCGCTAGATCACGTCTTGACTGAGATAAAGGGTTCGGAGGTACTCAAACTTACGAGATCATCAGATAGAAACAAACGCCGCCATGCTGCTCGTATTCGCAGCAGTCTCCTAGACCTACTGGAGACCCATTCGATTCGAATTATTGGCCGTGTTTGGATAAAGGAACCGACTACTGGTTTGGATCCAGTGTCAACATACACATTCTCTCTATGGCATATAAAGTACTTCGTCCACGCGATATTCGTCAAGAAGCGCTGATCGCGGAGGCTGTGATATTTGCTCGGTAATTAACCGCACTTTTTCATTACTTATCCAACCCTGCCATGAGTCGGCCGATATATTCTCGATCGGCGCCGTTAGAGTCCACGATAGCGACAATCTTGCCATTGGACATAACGGCGATACGATCTGAGAGCGAGAGAATTTCATCTAACTCGGCCGAGACCAGCAAGATGGCGCTGCCCCGATCGCGCGCCGCGATAAGTTGGTTATGGATAAATTCAATGGAACCAACATCAACCCCCCGCGTTGGTTGTGCGGCGATTAGCACCTCAAGGCTTTGGCTGAGTTCGCGCGCAACGACCACTTTCTGTTTATTACCACCAGAGAGTGAATTGGCAAGATTGGACGGCGATGGGGTTCGAATATCGAATTTTTCAACCAGGTTCACTCCGTTTTTCAAAACTTGCGAGAGGTTGCGGATCCAACCTTTAGCAAAGGGGCTTTGATCAAATTGGTTGAGGATCAAATTATCGGCAATTGAGTAACTCCCAATCAGGCCATGTTTCTCGCGGTCTTCCGGAATATGCGAAATACCTGCCATATGTACTGCGTACGGGCGTAAATCTGGGGTAGGAACCCCATTGACAATAACTTCGCCGGACTCACGATGGCGCATGCCGCAGATCGCCTCTACCAATTCGCGCTGACCATTTCCTTCCACGCCAGCGATGCCAAGAATTTCACCCGCATGCACCTCGAAATCAATCCCTTTGACCGTTAAGGTCTTTCGATCATCTCTTACCTGTAAACCTTTCACCGTTAGTACAGCGGCGCCTTTACTTGCCTCCGTTCGATTTACTCGAAGTACTACCTCTCGCCCAACCATCATCTGCGCAAGCTGGCCTTCATCCGTTTCTTTTGGCGAAGTAGTTCCTACAACTTTTCCAGCGCGTAAAACAACAACGCGGTCAGCGATAGCCATAACTTCGCGCAACTTGTGGGTGATTAGAACAACGCCAACGCCAGATTTTGCCAGCGCACGAATAACTTCAAGAAGTTCATCGATTTCCATGGGAGTCAAAACCGCAGTTGGTTCATCAAGAATTAAAAGTTTTACCTCTTTGCGAAGCGCTTTTAGAATCTCTACCCGTTGTTGCACCCCGATCGAGAGATCTTCAACAATGGCATCTGGGTCCACTGCAAGGCCATAACGCTGGGAGAGTGCAAGTACTTCATCGCGCGCGCGCTTCTTATTGATAAAAACTCCACGCTTTGGTTCGTCGCCTAAAATAATATTCTCGGTGACGCTCATGACTTCAACTAATTGGAAATGTTGGTGCACCATTCCGACACCTTGCGCGATTATTCCGGCAGTATCGCCAAAAGTAATGGGTATCCCGTTAATTTTAATCTCACCTTTATCTGGTTTAATCAAACCGAAAACCGCTTTAAGCAACGTTGATTTTCCCGCGCCATTTTCGCCGAGCAAAGCAACTATCTCGCCCGCTGCTACCTTCATGGAAATATCATCGCAGGCTATGACGCCGGGGAAAGTTTTGGTTAAGCCAGTAACTTCAAGTAGGGCGCTCATTCTTTACCCTTCTCATAGGGTTGACCTGAAGCCGCTGGTGGTCGAACTTTGCCAGCTGAAATTGTCAAGATAACAATTGTCATAACATAAGGCAGGATTCCAACAAATTGTGATGGAATATCCATGGTTTGAGCGATCATCAATTGATTAGCCCCTGCTTGTGCCAGACCAAAAAACATCGCTGCGGCCATCGCGCCAAGTGGATTCCAACGCCCAAAGATCATCAACGCCAGTGCAGTAAAACCTTTACCCGCAATAAAGCCACGCTCAAACGAGCCAACTAACTCTAAACTCAAGAAAGAGCCAGCAACTCCGCCAATTGCACCAGCGATGGCAACGTTGAGATAACGCAGACGCTTAACTGAAACACCTGCAGTATCAGCGGCGCTGGGATGTTCACCTACAGCGCGCGAACGAAGACCCCACGGCGTGTGATAGAGCGCAAAGTAGAGCGTAATAATTATTAAAATACCAAAATAAGTAATGGCTCCATGAGTGAATAAAAATTGTCCAAAGAAAGGAAGCCGCGAAAGTAAAGGAATTGCAATCTCTGGAAAAGCTCCCGGAATCGTGCGACCTTGTACATAGAAAAATGAGGTAAGGCCTGTCGCTAAAATATTAATAATTATTCCGGCGATAATTTGATCCATGCTCCAACTCACCGACATCACCGCTAGTAGAAGTCCAATCCACGCGCCCGTCAGAATTGCACAAGCGAAACCAAATAAAATATTGTTAGTTAACGATGAGACAAAGAAGGCAACAAATGCCGAAAGCAACATTGTTCCTTCGATTCCGATATTGACGATACCTGTTCGCTCGCACATGATTCCAACCATCGCGGCCAGTGCAAGTGGGAGCGCAAAGGAGGTAGCAGTTGAGAAAATGGAAGTGGTAACTAACCCGTCGCGTGAATAGAAAAACGCTACAACTGCTGCGCCAAAAAGAAGATACATGTTTCGTCGGTTGATTAGGCTTTTCATTTAGCGCCCCACCCGCCCGTTAATTGTTTATGTGAACCACTTTTAAAGAAGCGAGTAACAAGAGGGGCGGTAACAAAAAATAAAATTAAAGCCACAAGTACATCTACCAGTTCGGGGGCAACGCCAGCATCAAATTGCATATTTGCCGCCCCTGCGCGCATGCCGCCAATCAAGATTGCTCCGGGAATAATTCCGAGCGGATGAACGCGGCCAAGGAGAGCGATGGTTATTCCATCGAAGCCAAGCCCTAAATTAAAGGCTGGTGCATAACGATGGGTAATGCCAAGGGTTTCAATGGCTCCGCCAAGGCCTGCAATAGCACCTGAGATCGCCATCGCGCTAAGGATGGTTCCTTTGACAGAGATTCCCGCATACCAAGCAGCGAATCTACTGCGCCCCACGGTTTCCAGCCTAAATCCACTAGTGGTTCTGGCTAAAACCCACCACGAGAAAAGTGCCAGGGCTACTGCGATGGCAAAACCAAAAGGAAGGTTGAAAAAAATCGGAAGCTTTGCACTTGGCAAGATTTCTGGTGTTCGCGTTAAGATTTGACTCTGTTCGCGCAGTTGGTGTGAAGCTAAATAATCTGCGACCCCCATAACAATGCTATTTAGCATGATAGTGGTAATTACCTCATGGACTCCGCGATAAGCCTTTAGCGCTCCAGCGATAGCACCGATGAGCGAACCAAAGAGGGCGCCAATTAATAACGCAATAGGTACATGTATATATCCCGGTAAGCCCTCAAGTGCGTAACCAGCCCAAGCTGCGGCAAGGGCGCCAGAGAGAAGTTGTCCTTGTGCTCCAATATTAAATAAGCCAGCGCGCAAACCAATTGTTACTGCAAGTCCGCTCAGCACAAGCGGAGTGGACTTGCCAAGAGTTTCACCAAAACCTGAAAAAGAACCGAAAGCTTTACCAAAGAGCGAGCTGTACGCGATCAATGGGTTGGCCCCTTGCAGGTGCATCAAAACCGCCGCAATAAGTCCTGCGACAAGAACAGCAATGATTGGAATCAGCCATGTGCCAACATCAAAGTGTTTCGTACTTTTTTCAGATTTGTTCACAGCGCGCCATTCTATTGATTTTCAAAGCTACCGAAAGGATGAAAATTAATAACGCTGGGGCAGGGTTTGCCTGCCTCAGCGTTATTAATACATATCAAAGAAGTACTAAGAAGTAATTAGCACTTTGATTAAAGAACACCAGTCTTAATTTTTCCCTTGATGATACTTGGAGTAATCAATTTGATACGTGCTTTTACGGTATTTGGGACTCTCTTAGCTAGGTCGTGATAAGGAGCAAGTCCAACTTCTCCAATGAAGTTTCCGCCTTTAATTGTCCCTGCCTTTACCTGTGCAATGAGCGTTGAAACGCCCTTTGCAAGTGATTTTGTAGCAGAAGTTACTAGACATGGTCTCGCTTCTGGAACTGTGAAGTATTGATCTGTATCAACGCCGATGCAGAACATGCCTTTCTTAGTAGCAGCCTTTGCGATTGCACCATTACCCGTTGACCCACCTGCGCCGAAGATTACATCGTAACCCTGACTCATGAGTTGAGTTGCTGTGGTAGCGCCCCAAGCTGGATTACTGAAAGCGTTGTCGCCTGCTGGGTGATAGACAACAGAGGATGTAATTACTTTACCGCGCGCATTTGCGGCATAAGCAATTCCATTAATGAAGCCTTCACCAAATTTCCTTACTGGTGGAACTTCTTTCATACCTAACACGCCACCGACTTTATTTGTCTTGGTTAAGTAGCCTGCGAGATATCCTGCTAAGAAGCCTGCCTTGTCTTCATCAAAAATCAAACCTGTGTAGTTCTTGGCTGGCGAGCCATTAAATTGATCTACGCCAATGAAGTTGATGTTTGGATAAAGAACTGCTGCTTTTGCGGTTACATCACCCATTAACCATCCAACAGTAACAATGACGTTGTACTTCTTATCTGCGAAGAGCGCGAGGTTCTTGGCATAATCTTTTGAGTCAGTTGTTTCAATATATTTTGCAAAGCCGCCTACTTTAGTAGCACCAGCTACTGCGCCATCCCATGCGGATTGATTGAAGGACTTATCATCAATTTTTCCGAGGTCAGTTACGACTCCAATACAGAAAGCGGTAGGCAAACCACAGTCAGCCTCTTTTGTGACGTTTGCATGTGATGGGGCGGTAAACCCTAGCGTTGCCAATGCAATTGCTGCCACAGTGGCTGAAATACGTTTAATCATTTGGCTCCTCTCAATGCGGTCAATCAATTTAATCAACCTGAAAACATTTTTACTGGTTCACCCTACATGAACCTTTCTCTCTAGAACAGAGTGCCACCTCTGGAATACCTCCAATACTCAGCGCACCGATCAATCTTTATCTGGGGAAAGCTGCGCCAACGCCACCGTCAACGCCAATCACAGCACCTGTGGTCCGTGAAGAATCTTCGCTTAATAGATAGGAAACACACCTTGCAACATCTATGCCTCTTACCCTTGCTTTGAGTAAGTTCCGTGAAGCATAGAAATCTTCTAACGCATCAGGGGCAACGCCATGGACTGCTGCGCGTTGCTCTCGTATCCCACCCTCCCAAAGTTTGCTGTGATCAAAGACTGCATCGGGGTTTACGGCGTTAGCTCGTATTCCAGCGCTGCCGCCTTCCAGCGCTGCAATGCGCATTAATTGGAGTAAGCCTGCTTTAGAAACTGAATAGCCACCGAAACCTGCACCTGGAGCAAAGGCATTTTTACTAGCAATGTAAACAATAGAGCCACCCATTTTTTGTTTACGCATCGCTAACATTGCTTCTTTTGTCATCATGAAAGAACCTGTGAGGTTTATTTCAATACCGCGACGCCATTTTTCAATATCTAACTCTTCCAGCAAATCTGAGACACCAATCCCAGCGCTCATTACAACCCCATCGATCCCACCAAATTCTCGAATTGTTTTATCCACCGTTGCTTTAACATCAGGCGCTTTAGATTGATCTCCTGCGATTAGCAGAGGTGGTGTGTAATTATTCTTTTTAAATTCACTTTCAACTTCAGCTAACCCGTTCTCGTCAATATCTGCCAGAGTTAAGTTGGCGCCTAGCCGTGCCAATTCAAGCGCAATGGCGCGACCAATTCCACTTCCGGCTCCGGTAATAATAAATATACTGCCGGTAAATATTGCAGGTGCTGGACGAGACTTTAATTTGAAAAGTTCCATTGGCCAGTAATCGAATTGAAAAATTTCAGAAGCGGGAAGTGATTTGTTTTCACCGAATACATCCCGCACCCGTGCCGCAACGCTATGAGTATGTGTTGCAATATCTGCCAGCATCGCCGCTTCCGCCAGCGTGCTGCCAACCGTGATTGATCCAAGGTTTGGAACCAACAATACTTTCGGATCATCCCCGTGACTTGAATATCCCGGAGTTAACAGAGTTTCGTTCGCGCTAAAGTAAGTTTGGTGCTCTTTACGATATTGATCAATGCTACTTTCTGGGTCGGTAATATTTATCTGCGCAGATTTTGGACGAATTCGCATCATGTGATCCGCCGATGAAGCGCCAGCGCTGAGAATCTCAGTGAGGTCAGCGCGAGTTGCAACTTCGGCCAGCCGTGAATCAATCCGGAGAACTTGTTTCTTGCCAATCTTTCCACGCAAAGTTAAGAGCAGCTCTCTTAACTGTTCAGCTGGCAGCTCTTGGTGTTTGAACTCAGCTTTCGGACGCACCGTTAGAGTATTTAAATATTCCTCAGCACGGTTTACATAGTGAAGAGTTTTCGCTAAACACTTTTCAGAATCGTCATCCCAGAGAACTAAACCATGATGGGCTAGCACGACACCTTCGTAGCCATCAAGGGCTCCCACAATTTTAGAGAGTGCAAAACCGGGACGGATCCAATCGATATATGCAAAACCATCTCCGAGTGCCGCCTTCACCGCTTCTTCGCCTTTTGGGTGATTCGTTAGCGCGCAGATTGAATCAGCATGAACATGATCTATATGTTTTGCTGGAAGAAATGCATGGAGCAGTGTTTCAATAGATGGCCGACGCGATGTTGGATCAACGAGAGCGCGAGTTACATAATCCACCATAAGATCGTCAGTCAGTTCGGCAAACTCTTCTAGCGCAAGGAGTTCTTCCAGGTAGAGCGCTGGATAATCTTTCGCGAGGGCGTATTGCATATCTGCGCCAGAACCTTTAACCCAGAGAACTTTTCTTAACCGGCCAAGATAATCGGTAATTTCACCTTTACTCGATGTGTTGCCCCCTCCGAAGACGACTAGGGATTGATCGCTGCCTATCTTCTGTGAACGAGCTACTAACTCTTCCAGTGGTTTGTATTGGTTCATAAACTTTCTCCTGCTCTGATTTCATAGGCGCGTAACTCGGTAATAATCGCAGATATGTATTTTGCTGGCGTTATATCAAAAGCCGGATTGAAAGTTTTTGCCCCGATTGGAGATACTTGAATATCCTTGAAAAAAGTTAACTCCTCATCGCTACGCATTTCAATCTCAATCGACGCACCAGTTGGGATGGTTCTATCCACGGTCGACTCTGGGGCAACGACAAGAAAAGGAATTCCAGCGGCGCGACATGCGAGAGCAATACTTAACGAACCAATTTTGTTAGCCGTATCTCCATTTTTGGCAATGCGATCTGCGCCAACGAGCGCTGCATCGATAGCGCCACTCAGAATGACCATAGCTGCGGCGCTATCGGGTTGAATTCGATATGGGATTTCGGAAATCATCAACTCCCAAGCCGTCAATCGCGAGCCTTGAAGAAGTGGGCGAGTCTCATCTACAAAAACTTCCTTTACAAGTCCGCGAGTATGCGCTTCACGAATAACCCCTAGCGCAGTACCAGTGCCCGTCGTTGCCAGTGAACCCGTATTGCAATGAGTTAAGAGCGTAAGAGGTTTTTTGCCAAATTCTTTAGCCAACCAATCAGCTCCGTTTTTACCCATCGCTGTATTTGATGTTTTCTCGTCTAACGCTAATTGATGCGCTGCTGCAAGGACGGCGCTTCTTCCGTTATTAATTTCAACTCTAATTTTTTCAACCGCCCAAGCAAGATTTACTGCAGTCGGGCGAGCATCGCGCAATCGATCAATTTCAGCGTTAAGTTGCGCCGAGTTCCAATGATGGCGAACGCCTTCATCCATTGCGATCACAATGCCATATGCCCCAGCGACACCAAGGGCTGGGGCTCCGCGAATCACAAGGCGTTGTATCGCATCAACGAGGGTCGAGACAGTATTGATTGAAATGTATTTCTCAGTAAGAGGAAGCAAAGTTTGATCCAATAAAACTATTGAGTCTTGATCCCACTTTATCGCGGTGATTTCTCTTGACATCCGATGAAAACTCCTAAATAGTTGTACTACAACTTTATGACCCAAGAATACTTGCCAGAACCACTATTAGAACCGCGCTACGCTCGTTAGAGGCGCAAGGTCTCATTGACATTCGGCATGGCTCCGGTGCTTATGTTGCAGATTTTGGCGGAACAATTCGCGCGGGCCTGCAAGAACTTAGGTCGATATCAGAGACGATTCGTGAGATGGGATTTAGCCCCGGAATCATTACGCGGGTGAGTCAGACTCGCTTGCCAACCAAGAGTGAAGCTGTAGATTTACAATTGCCGCAGGGCGCCAAAGTTTTACATCTTGAACGCGCGATAACAGCAAATGGTGAGGTAGTTGCTTTCTCCTATGACACCTTGAGCGCTGAAGGAATGGACAAGAGAGATCTCAAGAAATTTTCCGAGGGCAGTTTTTTTGCCGCGCTAGACTCAATGAGCAAACAACCCAGTCGCGCTCGGGCAGAAATTCATGCAATCAGTTCAAAAGAAATTGGCTGGGGTAAGGGCAAACCCCGTTCTGGCCTCTATCTACTTTTACGCCAAGTCCATTACTTAAGAGATGGAACCCCGATTGCGACAGGCGAGACCTACTTCGTTGAGGGTAAATTTCAATTCATCATCCATAGAACCCTTTAGAATTACGAAGACGGATCAAAGAGCGTTAGAAAAGTATTTACAGGTGTTTAATTTCGGAGTATCCTCTTTGCAAGGTTGGACGCCACTCTTTGCTCTGACACGCCGGCCCCTATTTGCCAGATCTACAGAGGGTACGGTCTGGAAAATGCCCAGAGAGAGATAGCGCGATGGTTATTACTTTTAATCACAGGTATCCACAACGATTCTTTATCTCAATTGCCTCCATTTTAATTCTTGGCGTGCTCTCACCAGTACATGCAGTTAATCATCCACCTCCGAGTGGTACAACCGCACCTGCCCCACCTCCAACTGGTGCAACCGCGCCAACGGGTGCAACCGCGCCAACGGGTGCAACCGCGCCAACGGGTGCAACTGCGCCAACGGGTGCAACTGCTCCAACGGGATCAACTGCGCCAACGGGTGCAACTGCGCCAACGGGTGCAACTGCGCCAACGGGTGCAACTGCGCCAACGGGATCAACTGCGCCAACGGGATCAACTGCGCCAACT
>JBCKHR010000015.1:0-24820 GCA_038905755.1 Candidatus Planktophila sp. | reverse complement strand
GAGGTCAACAAGGCGAAGGCGCCAAATCCAATCGTTGTCACGCTGTTTGGAATTGTGACAGATGTTAGGGAGGTTGCACCATAGAAGGCGTTATGGCCAATGGTTGTCACGCTATTTCCTAATGAGAGAGAAGTCAGCGAGGTTGCACCGTAGAAGGCCGCGTTTCCGATCGTTGTCATGCTGTTTGGAATCGTGAGAGATGTCAGTGAGGTTAAACCCGTGAAGGCCCCGTCTGCGATCGTTGTCACGCTATTTCCTAATGAGAGAGAGGTCAGCGAGGTTGCGCCATGGAAGGCCTGTTGTCCGATCGATGTCACACTATTTGGAATCGTGACAGATGTCAGTGCGGATGTACCACCGAAGGCGTAGTAGCCAATGGTTGTCACGCTGTTTGGAATCGTGACAGATGTCAGCGAGAATGCACTACCGAAGCCCGAATCGCCAATGGATGTCACGCTGTTTGGAATAACCGCCTCACCCGCACAATTCGAATTGCTCACAACAACATTGTGTGTAATAGTAAAGTTTCCTACCACGCTACAGTTAACAATTTGCGTATCTGTCGCGTTGGCAGTCGGAATAGCAAGGGACAATGCGACCAAAAGAGTTACGAATTTGATTTGGTTCATAGATTGATCTTAATGGTTGCCTCTGATTATTCCTAGGTTTTTACCATAGAGAGCCTCAAAGCCCTTTTTAGTCCATTGTGCAGGCTAGTAAGTAAGCGTAATCTGTAGAAATGGGTTTTCTAGATAAGGTAAAGGCGCTGGCTGGAATTGCCATGGGAGAAACTCAGCAACCGCAGGGCAGGAAAATTACTATTATCTTTGGTTCGCAATACATGGATGGCTTAAGAAATGTTTTAGCAAACTCAAAAGGAATTAGCGGAGCAAGCGTTGACTTTCCTGCGGAGTTAATGCAAGAAATTGATGATTGCGTTAAGAATCACAAGGCTTCAGATAATGTTCTTTATGATGATGAAATGCAGTTTTTAGATGTTGTAGGTGAGTCATTTCGGCAAGATGACCTACGGGAACTCATGGCAACCTATGGTTCTGATAAATGGTTCTCTGGTTTCCTTATGCCAGAACCCTTTAATCCCTATGATAAAAATGCCGTTGGTGTAATGCTCATTGTTGCTGAGGAGGAATACAAGGTTGTTCAGGTCGGTTATTTAGGCAAAGAGCAGGCAAAAAAAGTCCAAGCCAAAATCATTAAATACCTTGAAGGTGGCGCGGTAATCCCTTGTTTATTAAAAATGGCTGGCGGAACTCCTGACCAGCCTTCGATTGGGATGATCCCAAGAGCCAAGACTAAAAAGATTAAGTTTTAAATGTTTCTAGTTATTCCTCTATGTATCTGCAGGGCGTTAGCAAAGTGTTAGCAAAAACTATCCAATTTTTTGGAGAGCGTTATACACCTCTGACTCTTCATGTACAAAATATCCCTGAAATGGACATAACGGACAAGCCTTGTCTAATAAGTTTCGATTAGTTTCTAATTGACTTGGTTAGGTTTAGTTAGGTTTAGTTTCGGTACGTTCCCCTGCGTTCTTCGGGGAAATATATGGAAACAGAACAAGAGGGGTTTCCTTTACCACCTGAAAAAACGCATTTACCTAGCAAGCCAATCAGTTATGAAGGGATCATTTACCGCCATACCTGCAACGCTGTAAAACATAGTCGATGAATCATTGCCTCTTTGTCTTTTAACCCAGCCATTGCCCCAGGTAACCCCGTTGGCATCGGTAACAGATCCCAAATCAACAGGATTGGATTCATAGCTCTTTGATGTATCCACTTTGTAATTGCCTGGATGTTTTGCTTTAGGTCGCAGCCCTGAATAGTTACCTACGCAATTACGGGTACGCCGACCGTGAGCAGGTCGCAGATTATCTAAATCATCAGTACCGCCGTGCTTTAGCTTGACGATGTGATCAATCGTGTCAGCTTCACCGCCGCCGCATAACCAGCACGCATCGCCATACATTGCAAACACACGCCGCCGCAATGCCACTAGCTTGCGCCCTGTAGTTCGTTTTGTTTCCATTAACTAACCAGCTTTCGCATTTGATTAAGAGTATTTGCAACATCATCAGATAAGGATTCAGCCACTACCGCATCGCGTTTTTTTGAGCCGTGTAAGTAAATGGATGCAGCCCGCTCGGTTGATTGCCCAGCCCTGCGCTGTAGATCCTTAATCGATGCACCGTTTTCCATTGCAAGGGTCTGCCCTGTATGGCGTAAATCGTGAAAATGTAAATGGTCTAGGTCTAACCTGCGTTTAGCAGTAACAAACCAGGATTTGCGCCCGCGATAGAGCGGCAGCCCGCTTCTCGTAGTAAATACCAGGGCATCAGGATCGGCATCGGTAAATGATTCAAGATGCTGGATTAGTGCAGCCATTAAATTACTTGGGATCATCACGATTCGATTGCTTGCATTTGTTTTGGTAGGTGCAAACAGCGATGAATCGCTGGCATAGTTACTCAGCTGATGTTCAACCTTTACAGATTTTTGTAATTCGTTAATGTGTTTTCGTTGCAAGCCTAAGAGTTCGCTAGATCGCAGCGATGAAAACGCAGCAAGCAAGACAGCTACGCGATACCTGGGCGGCACTTCATCGGCTAGCTGTGCAATCTGTTCGACCGTTGCCACTGGTCGCTCAGGATGATGGGGCTGCCCTGCACCTTTAATGCGGCAGGGATTCGATGTTATTAGCTCATCCTCGATCGCAACATTTAGCACTGCACGCAAGAATCGATACGCCTGGGCTAGTTGCACAATTCCATCGTGGCTTTCTTTGTATCTTTTAATTATTGGCGCACCTGCTTTGATCCAGGCATCCTTAATCGCAGGGTCTAGCCGCCCTTGCTTTGATACTTTTAACCCGTTTTCTTTTGCCCAGGTACGGGCAGGATGCGATCGTGTTTTAATTTCGTGCTGTCTCTTGATGCATTGCGATTGGATTAACCCGTGCCATTTACGCACATCAGCACTCTTTATCTCTGTTACATCCATTTCCGCTAAACAGAAATGTCCGATTTGTCTGAATAGGTAAGAATCTGCCAGGCGGCGATAATTTGCTGATGTTGAATTGCGCAGTGGCTTAGCCGTTAGCCGTGATCCTGATGTGGCATCAAGATACATTTCGACCCGTTGGCGCAATGTGTAGCCCTGGATTTTTGTAATTGCATAGGGGCTAACACCGCGCATTAGGTCTGATTCCAAATGCACTAAGTAGGCACGCGCTTCATCTCGCGTTGCAAATGTCAGGGGTTTATCACCGATCGTTCGAGCTGTTACCTGTAGCCCTTGCTCTTTGTAATAGCGCACCTGGAATCGCCCCGATGCTAGCTGCCTGATACTTCCAAACTTACTTCGCTTCATCTCATCACCATTTCGTTTATTTGTTACAGATTAGTTTTCACATCGATAAACACTGCGCATTGCCCTGGGGCTAATGGGGTCGAGTGTTGAGCTAGTGGCACGGATGTGGCACGAAATTGATTTGGATCGCATTTGCTTTCGCATCCGCTTAGAAATCAAGCGTGTAAAATGCGCATTTACTGTTAATTTTAATTTACGCTCAACCCTTGGAAGGCTGGGGCTCTACCATTGAGCTACACCCGCAAGGATGTATGTGCTGAGGATATACGCTCGGTATGAGAAGTAGAAAATCTCCTCTAGACTTCGCACTTACGTCGCGGGGCGTAGCGTAGTGGCTAGCGCGCCTGCTTTGGGAGCAGGAGACCGGAGGTTCGAATCCTCTCGCCCCGACCAGATCTTTTTCTAACCGCTTGGGCTTTGTCACTGATGATCAAGAAGGGGCACTTGTGAAGAGCACTGTCGAGACACTTTCTCCAACTCGAGTACGCCTTGATATTGAGGTGGCATTTGTTGAACTCGATACGCATATTGCTGGCGCATATAAGAAAATAGGAACGAAAATAAATGTTCCCGGATTTAGAAAAGGCAAGGTTCCACCAGCCATGATCGACCAGCGTGTTGGTCGTGGGGCTGTTATGGATGAAGCAATTAATTCAGCGCTTCCTGTTTTCTACGGCGATGCTGCGCGTGAGCATTCAGTATTAGTAATTGGGCGACCTGTTGTAGATATTAAAGAATTCGTTGATGGTGAAAAACTGACTTTCACGGTTGAAGTCGATGTTCGCCCAGAAGTTGTTCTCCCAGATTTTTCAACGCTGGAAGTTACAGTCGATGATGCTGTTGTGACGGATACTGATATTGACGAGCAAGTTGAATCATTGCGCGTTCGCTTCGGAACTCTCAACACTGTTGAGCGCGTTGTTGTTCAAGGTGATTTTGTGACGCTTGACTTGGGCGCTCGTATTAATGGAGAAGAAGTTGATGGTGGGCAAGCCAACGATATTTCTTATGAAGTTGGTTCAAATCGGATGATTGATGGTCTTGATGAAGTCTTAATCGGCATGAACGCAGGGGAGAGTAAGAAATTTGATACTCAACTGGTTGGACAACAAGAGGGTGAATCAGGCAACGTTGAGGTAACTGTTAAGGCAGTTAAAGAGCGCGAATTGCCACCCTTAGATGATGCTTTTGCAAAGCTGGGTTCTGAGTTCGACACTCTTGATGAACTCCGTGCAGATGTGGCAACTCGTTTGGATCGCGTTAAGAAAATGGCGCAAGGAACTCAAGCACGTGATCGTCTTGTTGAGAAGTTACTTTCAGATTTAGATATTCCAGTTCCAGAGTCTTTGGTTGAAGATGAAGTTAACCACCACCTTGAAGGCGAAGGGCGTATGGATGATGCTGAACATCGCGCAGAGCTCGATGTTCAAGTTCGCTCATCGTTAAAGTCAGATTTTTTACTTGATGCAATTGTTAAAGCCGAAAATGTTCAAGTCAACGAGATGGAACTTACTGAGTACTTAGTACGTACATCTCAACGCTATGGAATGGCCCCAGAGCAATTCGCGGAAGAGTTGCAAAAAGCTGGGCGAATCTCTCAACTTGTTGTTGAAGTAACGCGTGCAAAAGCGCTCGCTAGTATTTTGGGTCGAGTCAAAGTAAGGGACGCGTCTGGCAGCGCCGTTGATCTCGAAGCTTTGCGCCCTAAGCCAGAGGTTGCGCCAGTCGAATAAATGCTTGCGCCCTGAGCGAACATTTGAGCAAATAGGCGTTTTTGGACTTATTCGGGAAGCAATTTTCACTGGAGATTGTTAAGGTCACTACAGGTAAAAACAATCAGGAGGATAGACGTGGATTTTCTTAACCCGCAGGCAGCCGAAGTTGTGGCTCGCGCAACTCAATCCAGTTCAGGTGGATTAGACGATCAGGTGTATGCCCGTTTGCTCCGTGAGCGAATCATCTTCCTAGGTTCAGTTCTTGAAGACTCAATGGCAAATGCAATTTGCGCGCAGATTTTATTGCTAGCCGCAGAAGATCCAATTAAAGATATTTATCTTTATGTAAATTCACCGGGAGGTTCAGTCACTGCAGGTATGGCCATTTACGACACGATGCAATATGTACAAAATGATGTGGCAACTGTTGGAATGGGTCTTGCTGCTTCAATGGGTCAGTTCTTATTATGCGCAGGGGCGCCGGGCAAGCGTTATGCCTTGCCTCATGCGCGCATCATGATGCACCAACCATCAAGTGGAATCGGTGGAACTGCAACGGATATTAAAATTCAAGCAGAACAAATTAGTTTTACTAAGAAGAAGATGGCCGAATTAATAGCCCATCACACTGGTCAAACTTTAGAAACGATTACTTTAGATTCAGATCGCGATCGTTGGTTCACTGCTGAGGCAGCGAAAGAGTACGGTTTCGTAGATCATGTGGTCCGTTCTGCTGGTCAAGTATCTGGAAAGGGTGGCACAGCATGATGAATGAATTTAGCCGTGTTAACGAAATTACGAGCCGCTATGTTCTTCCGACAATTGAAGAGAAAACAGCTTACGGTTTTAAGCGTTTAGATCCTTATACAAAGTTATTCGAAGAGCGCATCATTTTCATGGGCCAACCAATCGATGACACCGTTGCAAACGATGTGATGGCGCAGTTATTGACTTTGGAATCCATGGATCCAGACCGCGACATCATGATTTACATCAACTCACCGGGTGGATCATTTACAGCACTAACCGCGATTTATGACACTATGCAATTCGTACGGCCTGATGTTTCAACTATTTGTTTAGGCCAAGCAGCCTCTGCCGCCGCTGTTATCCTTGCTGGTGGAGCTAAAGGCAAGCGCTACGCTCTCGAGCACTCACGAATTTTGATTCACCAGCCTTCATCAGAAGGCGGTGGACAAGCTTCCGATATTGAAATTCAAGCACGTGAAATCATGCGCATGCGTGCGCTGCTTGAAGAGTTAATCGAACGTCACTCAACTCGAACCGCTGCCGAGATCTCAATGGATATCGAACGCGACAAGATTCTTACCGCAGCAGAAGCTGTTGAGTATGGCCTGATCGATCAAGTCCTCGCCACCCGTAAGGCAAAGCCACCTAAATAAAGCGGCAAGCTTTTGCTTCCATGAAGTTATAAGAATTATTCTGAGAGCGAACAACCTCAAGCGTAAATAACCTGACGTAACGCGCTCAAAGAATCTACTCTTAACCCTTAGAAGTTCCCATATTCCCCAACTGGGAACTTAAAGGAGTGCCATGACCCGCATCGGCGAGACTAGCGATCTACTGAAGTGTTCTTTCTGCGGTAAAACACAGAAGCAAGTCAAGAAGTTAATTGCAGGTCCTGGTGTTTATATCTGCGATGAATGTATCGAACTCTGTAATGAAATTATCATCGAAGAACTCTCCGAAGCGTCCTCCCTCGGCTTGACCGAATATCCAAAACCACAAGAAATTTATGAATTCCTTGACCAATATGTAATCGGCCAAGAACGCGCAAAAAAATCGCTCTCAGTTGCTGTCTATAACCACTACAAGCGAGTGCGAAGTGGAGATACAAAAAACAACGATTCCGTTGAACTTGCAAAGAGCAACATATTGCTGCTTGGCCCAACTGGTTGCGGTAAAACGCTGATGGCACAAACACTTGCTCGCATGCTCAATGTTCCCTTTGCTATCGCCGATGCAACTGCGCTGACTGAAGCGGGATATGTAGGGGAAGATGTTGAAAACATTTTGCTTAAACTTCTTCAAGCCGCTGATTACGACGTTAAGAAAGCAGAGACTGGAATTATCTATATCGATGAAATCGATAAAGTTGCGCGCAAGTCAGAGAATCCTTCTATTACTCGCGATGTTTCAGGTGAAGGTGTTCAACAAGCTCTGCTGAAAATTCTAGAAGGCACTATTGCTTCGGTTCCACCACAAGGCGGACGCAAGCACCCCCATCAAGAATTCATTCAAATCGATACAACAAATGTTCTCTTTATCGTTGGCGGAGCATTTTCTGGCCTTGAAAAGATTATCGAAAGCCGCACCGGTTCAGTAGGCGTTGGGTTTAACGCAACTTTGCAAACCGCCGAAGATAAAAACCGTAAAGATATTTTCGCTGGAGTAATGCCAGAGGACTTATTGAAATTTGGAATGATTCCTGAATTTATTGGGCGCCTTCCAATCATCACAAGCGTTGAGAATCTAGATAAGCCTGCGTTGATGCAAATTTTGACTGAACCAAAAAACGCCCTTGTAAAGCAATATCAGCGTCTTTTTGATCTCGATGACGTGGAGCTTGAATTTGAGAGCGAAGCCCTAAATGCAATCGCCGAACTTGCGATGAAACGTGGCACGGGGGCCCGTGGGCTTCGTGCAATTCTTGAATCGACTCTCTTATCGGTGATGTATGAAGTTCCAAGTCGTGGCGATATTGCAAAGGTCCTTATTACCAAAGCCTGCATTGAAGATGGGACTTTGCCAACATTTACTCAACGCACTGGTGATATTCCAAAGCGTTCACGAGGCCAGAAAGGTCTAGAGAAGAAGAGCGCGTAATCTAGACTTCTCGCTATGTCCCAGCCCAATCGCGAACTCGCTTCGACCTTTTCGCCGGCCGAAATCGAAGCTCCACTCTATGAGAAGTGGATTGCTGCTGGCTACTTCACCTCAGATGCCAATTCGAGCAAAGAACCTTTCACTATCGTTATTCCGCCTCCCAATGTCACGGGCATTCTGCATATTGGCCACGCGCTAGACCACACCTTGCAAGACGCCCTCATTCGCATGAAACGGATGAAAGGTTTTGAAGCGCTCTGGTTGCCAGGAATGGACCACGCTGGAATCGCAACACAGAACGTAGTTGAAAAACAATTAGCTGCCCAAGGCATCTCTCGCCATGATTTAGGGCGCGAAGAATTTGTTAAGAAAGTTTGGGAATGGAAAGGCGAATCTGGCGGCGCAATTCTTGGACAGATGCGCCGTTTGGGAGATAGCGTCGATTGGTCGCGCGAGCGCTTCACAATGGATGCCGGGCTATCAACGGCTGTTCTTACAATCTTTAAGAAACTCTACGATGCTGGACTCATCTATCGCGCAGAACGCATCATTAATTGGTGTCCGCGTTGTTTAACTGCGCTCTCTGATATTGAAGTCGAACATAGCGATGATGAAGGCGAGTTTGTTTCAGTTCGCTACGGTGATGGAGATATGAGCATCACGGTTGCAACTACTCGACCAGAGACAATGCTGGGTGATGGGGCAGTGGCAGTTCATCCAGATGATCCGCGCTATAAAAACATGATTGGTAAAGCGGTTCTTCTTCCACTCGTTAACCGGATGATTCCCATAATTGCCGATGAACTTGTAGATCCTGATTTCGGAACAGGCGCGGTTAAAGTTACCGCAGCACATGATCCAAATGACTTTGAGATGGCTATTCGCCATAACGTTCCTTTTATTGTGATTATGAATGAACACGGCGTGATGGCTGGCACAGGGACCGAATTCGATGGTATGGATCGCTTTGATGCGCGCATAGCAGTTGTTGCAAAACTGAAAGAAATGGGGCGCATTGTTGCCGAAAAGCGCCCTTACATTCACGCCGTCGGACACTGTTCTCGGTGCGAAACAACAATCGAGCCGCGACTTTCCAAGCAGTGGTTTGTCAAAGTTGCACCGCTTGCAAAAGCTGCTGGAGATGCGGTTCGTGATGGTCGCGTAAAGATTGAACCAGAATTCCTTGCTCCGCGTTATTTCGAATGGGTGGACAATATGCATGATTGGTGCATCTCGCGTCAATTGTGGTGGGGACACCGCATCCCAGTTTGGTATGGCCCAAACGATGAAGTTCTAGTTTTGGGACCGAATGAAAAAGCACCTGATGGATACTCGCAAGATCCAGATGTGCTAGATACGTGGTTCTCTTCAGCGCTTTGGCCATTTTCAACTCTGGGTTGGCCAGATGAGAGCGCTGATGTCAAGAAGTTTTATCCAACTTCCGTTCTAGTTACTGGCTATGACATTCTCTTTTTCTGGGTAGCGCGCATGATGCTCTTTGGTTTATTTGCAATGGATGGAGTTCCACCTTTTCGTGTTATCGCACTGCATGGTTTGGTCCGCGACAAATTTGGCAAAAAGATGAGTAAATCACGCGGCAATACGATTGACCCCCTTGAATTTATGGATCGTTATGGCGCAGATGCCCTGCGTTTCTCGCTAGCGCGTGGCGCAAATCCAGGAACTGATCAAGCGCTCGCCGAAGAATGGGTTGGCGCTTCACGAAACTTTGCAACTAAATTATGGAATGCCACTCGTTTTGCAATGATGAACGGTGCTACTGTCGAGGGTCCACTTCCGCCTATTGAAAGTTTAAACGCCGTAGATCAATGGATTCTTAGTCGATTATCGCAAACTATTGAGCAGGCGGATTCCCTTCTTGAGAGCTATGAATTTGGACGTGCATGTGATCTTATTTATCACTTTGCTTGGGATGATTTATGCGATTGGTATCTCGAACTTTCTAAAGAAAGTTTTGCTAAAAGTGATGCGGTGGCAACTAAGCGAGTTCTAGGTTATGTCTTAGATCAGTTGCTTCGTTTAATGCATCCGATTATGCCTTTCATAACGGAGACGCTCTGGACTTCCCTTACTGGGGGAGAATCGCTAGTCATTGCTTCATGGCCAGTAGCGCAAAAAACACACTTGAATAAGGGTGCAGAGAGTTTAGTAACTCAACTACAGAGCGTTATCACTGAAGTTCGTCGCTTCCGTAATGACCAAGGAATTAAAACAAGCGCGAAAATTCCAGGACGTTTCATTGCCCCAGATCAATTAGCGCCATATCTAGCTGCGATGGCTTTTCTATTGAAACTTGAGTCGGGAGATTTCACGCCGAGTGCTCAATTAGAAATAGGCGTCGTTAAAGTCGAATTCGATTTAATAGGCACGATCGATGCTGTTGCCGAACGCGCGCGACTACAAAAAGACTTAGTGGCAGCTGAAAAAGATTTACAAACAGCAAAAGTTAAGTTAAGTAATGAAGGTTTCATGGCGAAAGCGCCAGAAAAGGTCTTAATCGAAATCAAAGAACGCCTGGCAACTACCACCGCTGACATTGAACGTATCACCACTCAATTAGCCGCGCTCCCTTCGCCATGAATATTTCTCCAGATGAGCGCGAGCGAGTTGACGCTATCGAGCAAGCACTTCTTGCACGTTGGCCAGAAACACGTATTGCCCCCACCCTTGAACGCATCGCAGCGCTCGTTGATATTTTAGGTTCACCACAACTTGCATACCCGACGATTCATGTTGCTGGCACTAATGGGAAAACCACCACATCGCGCATGATTGATTCACTTTTATTTTCAACTGGAATGCGCACTGGAAGATTTACAAGTCCACATTTGGAAACTTACCTGGAACGCATCGCAATCAATGGGAAACCTATTGACCCAAAAGCGTTGATCTTCTCTTATAACGATATTGCCCCGTATTTGGATTTAATGGATGAGAAATTTGAACATCCAATCTCTTTCTTCGAAGCGATAACTGCGCTAGCTTTCGCAGCTTTTGCTGAGCATCCAGTTGATGTGGGCGTAATTGAAGTTGGCATGGGTGGCGAGTGGGATGCCACAAACGTTATAGAGGCTGATGTCTCTGTAATTATGCCTATCGGCTTTGACCACATGGAATACCTCGGCAACACGCTCACTGAAATCGCGTCTACCAAGGCGGGAATTATTAAGGAAGGCTCATTTGTAGTTATAGCTCAACAAGAACCAGAAGCGGCGAAAGAGTTACTCCGCAGAGCTGCCGAAGTTGGGGCCACAATTGTGCGCGAAGGTATCGAATATAGCGTTCTCTCTCGGGCGATTGCCATTGGTGGACAAGTAATCACCATTGCCGGAATCAATGACACGTATCATGATATTTTCCTTCCGCTATATGGAAAACATCAAGCGACAAATGCAGCAAGCGCGCTCGTTGCAGTAGAAGCTTTCTTCGGAGACCGACCCTTAGATATTGAAGCCGTCCGCGCAGGGTTCGCCGAAGTTACTTCCCCTGGGCGATGTGAAGTTATCCATCGCGACCCAACGATTATTCTCGATGCCGCTCACAATCCGCATGGTGCCAAAGCGCTCGCAGAAACTTTAGAGAGTGCATTTACTTTTGACGAGATCATCGGTGTAGTGGCAATTTTTGCCGGCAAAGATGCACGTGGCATTTTGCAAGCGCTCGAACCAATTCTTAACTCCGTCATTGTTACCGCTTCATCCTCAGAGCGTGCGATGAAAGTAGTGGAGTTAGCGAAGATTGCTTCCGAAGTTTTCGGCCATGATCGAGTATTTCCAGTAGATGGATTAAATAGCGCTCTTGATCGCGCGATAAAAGATGCGCTGAGACCACTGAGCCAAGGCGTGGGAGTTGTCGTAACCGGATCGGTAGTTACTGTTGGTGAAGCGCGCAGTTACTTGCGCAAGAAATTCGCGCGAGCTTAAGCGTTAGAAATGCGAATCTTAGGAGCATCCGTCTTAGTGATGGAATCGTTGGTTGTGGGTTTTGCAATCCTGCTTGCGATGAAAGAGCAGGGAAATAGCGCGCTGATTTTAGGAGTAATCCTCGCGATTGCTTTACTCCTTACTGCTGGATTGCTTAAGAAGCGGGCAGGCTGGTTTATTGGTTCCGCGCTACAAGTAGCGATGCTGGCATACGGCTTTATCGTTCCTGCTTTCTTCATTGTGGGAGGAGTTTTCGTGGCCCTCTGGGTGGCGGCCATCATCGTGGGACGAAGAGGCGAGGCGATACGGGCCGCTCTGGTGGCTTCTCGAACTCCGAATGCCCAATAGACTCTCCCCGTGAGCCTAGAACAAGAGGAAACCCTGATTCTGATTAAGCCAGACGGCCTCCGTCGTGGTTTAGTTGGCGAAGTAATTTCTCGGGTAGAAAAAAAGGGTTACGTAATCGAATCACTTCGTCTGTTGCAAGCAGATCGCGCAATTCTCGAACGCCTTTACACTGAACATGAAGGCAAACCGTTCTATGAACCACTTGTTGAATTCATGGCCTCGGGTCCAATTGTTGCAATGGTTGCTAGCGGCAATCGCGTGATCGAAGGTTTCCGCGCCCTGGCAGGTGCAACAGATCCAACCGTTGCTGCTGCAGGAACAATTCGCGGAGATTTAGCTCGCGATCAAGGAACAAAAGTTCTACAAAACATTGTTCACGGTTCAGATTCACCCGAATCAGCGGCTCGTGAAATTAATATTTTCTTCCCAACAAAGTAAAAAGCGCTAGGGGTAATTCATGAGTAACCGTATGTCTTTTATTGGCCGCGACATGGCTATTGACTTAGGGACGTCGAACACGTTGGTTTATGTACGCGGTCGTGGCATTGTCCTCAATGAACCAAGCGTTGTTGCCGTCAATCAAGATACCGGCGCAATTCTCGCTGTTGGTCTGGAAGCTAAAAATATGATTGGCCGCACCCCTGCAAATATCGTTGCAATCCGTCCACTGCGAGATGGTGTTATTGCTGACTTTGATACAACCGAACGGATGTTGCGCTACTTCATTCAGAAAGTTCATCGCCGCCGTTATTTAGCTAAACCCCGAGTCGTGATCTGTGTTCCATCAGGTATAACTGGCGTTGAACAGCGCGCAGTCAAAGATGCTGGATATGCCGCTGGCGCTCGCAAGGTTTATATCATCGAAGAACCAATGGCAGCTGCAATTGGTGCTGGGCTTCCCATCCATGAACCAACCGGAAATATGGTGGTAGATATTGGTGGCGGCACAACTGAAGTTGCCGTAATTTCTCTCGGCGGAATTGTTGCTTCACTTTCAATTCGTGTTGGTGGCGATGAGCTAGACCAAGCGATTATTACTTGGGTTAAGCGTGAATTCTCCCTACTTTTAGGAGAGCGCACAGCGGAGGAAATCAAGATGGCTATTGGATCTGCCTACCCAACACCAGGGGAAAATGATGCTGAAGTTCGTGGTCGTGACTTAGCAACGGGCCTACCAAAAACAATTGTTGTTTCTGCTGCTGAAATTCGCAAAGCGATGGAAGAGCCAGTAAATGCAATTGTTAACGCTGTTAAAAGCACTCTTGATAAAACTCCACCGGAGCTGGCAAGTGACTTGATGGATCGCGGAATTGTCCTCACCGGCGGAGGAGCGCTTCTTAAAGGTCTCGATGAACGGTTGCGCCAAGAAACGGGAATTCCAATTCACATTTGTGATAATCCATTGGATGCTGTGGTTGTAGGCTCTGGAAAGTGCATCGAAGAGTTTGAGGCTTTAGAGAAAGTCTTGATCTCCGAGCCACGCCGATAAGGTAAATAGATATGCGTTACGGTGGCGATAATCGTGGTCGTTTATTGCTCATTATTCTCATCGTAACCTCGCTCTTTCTCATTACTTTAGATTTGCGCGGAGTGGCCGTTCTAGATGGAATTCGCCACGGTGGGCAAAGTGCACTCGCGCCATTTCAAAGAGCTGGCAGCGTTCTCTCCACACCCGTTAAAAACTTTTTCACCGATGTAACCAATTTGGGGCAAACTAGGAATCAGATCGCTGATTTGCGTAACGAGAATTCAGCGTTGAAAGAGCTACTTATTAATCGTAAGAGCGCCGACGCGCAATTAGATCAATTGAAATCTATTTTGGATTTAGCAGGCAAAGCTGGATATAAAATCATGAGCGCCAAAGTAATTTCGCAAGGTTCAAGTCAATCTTTCTCACAAACTGTAACCATTGATGTTGGAAGTAGCTCTGGAATTAAGAAAAATATGACTCTCATATCTGGCGCGGGGATCGCAGGCGTTGTTAAAGAGGTCTACGCCGACTCAGCACTTGTTATGTTGGCCTCCGATCCAGCTTTTCGCATTGGCGTTCGCATTGCGGGAAGTCAACAAATTGGAATTCTCTCGGGCCAAGGCGCTCGCCACGCTACGTTGCAGTTGCTAGATAATCAAACCACGATAAAAGTGGGAGATATTTTGCTAGCTCGCGGCAGCGCAGGCAATAAACCTTTCGTACCCGGAGTTCCTGTGGGTTCGGTTATTTCAGTTGATAATTCCGCTGGAGCTATCGCACAGAGTGCGGCCGTAAAGTTTTATGCCAACCTTTCAGCCCTTGGTGTGGTAGCCGTTGTGGTAGGTGCACCTGCAACCGATCCACGCGATGCGCTGATTCCGCCAAAACCTATCCCAACTCCAATTCCAACAGTGACAATCTATGTCACGCCATCGCCAACTCCGACTAGTTAATTTAGAAATGTTTACTCGCCAATTTTCACTCTCAGCGCTGATTTTTCTTGCGGTTTACCTTGTTCAAGAAGCGGTAGTTAATCAATTTAGATTTCCCGGCGGTGGGTTTCATCTTTTTCTGATTCTTGCTTTGGTATGGGCGATAAGGAGCTCTCCTGAAATCGGTGCCGTGATTGGTTTCGCTGCAGGGTTTCTAATGGATATTTCTCAAAGCACAGATGGTCCGATGGGCCATTGGACTTTGATAATGGTGCTCATGGGTTATGGATTGGCTTTTCTAAGTTTCGAAAATGAAAGCGTACGAAGCAGCCCCGTCACTGTGGTATTTTTTGTAGTGGCGGGTGTTTTTTTAGCTAAAGTTTTCTATCTCTTAACTGGAGCACTTCTTGGTTTAGATTTTGGAGAGATTGGTCAAATCTTTCTTACAATTCTTGGAACCTCACTTTGGACTTTAGCGATTTCTCCTTTTCTGCTACCAATATTTACTAGACTGCACGCATTCGTATTTGATACTCGGATCCATATATGAACGTTCGATCTCGTTTGAGTCTGCTGGTTGTACAAATTTTTATTATTTCGCTCTTTGGCGCCCTCTTTGGGCGACTCTTCTATTTGCAAGTGGTGGAAGGTCCAAAATATAAGGCCGCTGCGCTCTCGATCCAAAGTCGTGATGTTGTAACAACTGCTAACCGTGGCTTCATTGTTGACTCATCGGGGGTACCTCTTGCTCTAAATCGGGTCGGTCTAGCAATCACTATCGACCGAATTGCCATCGATAAACAGGGGGATAAGGGAAGGGCTGTAATTAAGCGGTTATCTAAGTTACTTAATTTGAAATATAGCGATGTTTACAGAAACACTCGCCTCTGTGGTGAGTTACCAGTTGGACAAAGAGCAGGTTGTTGGACTGGATCTCGTCACCAACCAATCCCAATTACAAAATCTGCGGACCCTGACGTAGCCCTTCAAGTAGTAGAACGTTCAGATTTATATCCAGGTGTTGACGCAACACTGATAGCGGTCAGAAATTATCCGGGAATAATTGGTGTAAACGCAGCGCATGTTCTGGGCTATGCGGGTCCAATGACTGAAGTAAACCTTGCATCTGGAAACGGTTACTTCCGTAGTGAATCGATTGGGAAAGCCGGCTTGGAAATTCAATATGATTCTTATCTGCGCGGTACACCGGGAATTCGCACAGTAATTGTTGATCGCAAGGAAGCCATTACTCGCGAAAGTCAAGATACAAAACCAGTTGCTGGAGATCATCTTGTGACGAGTTTAGATATTCGTTTACAAGCTGCAGTAGAGGTAGCCCTAGCTGATGCAGTGCGTCGCGGCAAAGCAATGGGTTATCACTCTGACTCAGGGGCCGCCGTTGTGATGGATGTGCGTACCGGAAGAGTTTTAGCGTTAGCTTCTTACCCAACTTATGATCCAAATGTTTGGGAAAAAGGTTTAACTGTTCAACAAGCTAGCGATCTTTTTAGCGAAGCAAAATCTGTCCCAGTTCTTTCGCGCGCTTTACAAGGTTTATTTGCACCAGCATCCACTTTCAAATCTATATCTGTCGTTGCCGCCGCAAACGCGGGTTATGACTTAAACGCTAACTATGATTGTCCTTCAGAAGTCCAAATCGGTACTCGTGTATTTCGAAACTTCGAAAGTAAATCTCAAGGTCAAATCTCATTGAAGAAAGCAATTGCGGTTTCCTGTGACACTCTTTGGTATCAGATAGCCTTCGATGAGTGGCTCCAAGATGGTGGTTTAAGACCTAAATCCAATGCCAGTGACTATTTTTATAGCGCTGCGCGGGGTTTCCAAATCAACGTTAAAACAGGCATTGATTTACCTTCTGAGTCCGCCGGTCGCTTGGCCGATCGCCAATGGCGTAAGAATTGGTATGAGCAAAATAAAGATTTCTACTGCAATTACAAAGTTCGTGCAGCTAAATCTCAATTAACGCCATTCTTGATTGAATTAGCGCGAGAGAACTGCTTGGACGGCGACAAGATTCGCGCTGGCGATGCGGTCAACTTCTCAATCGGCCAAGGCGATACGGTCATCACTCCAATTAAATTGGCACAAATGTATTCAGCAATCGCTAACGGTGGCACAATTTGGCAAACGATGATTGGAAAAGCGATTGTGAAAAGTGATGGCACGGTTGTAAAAACCATGGAACCTAAAAAACTCGGCACTTTGCCGGCAACGAAAGAGACCCTAGATTTCTTACATAGCGCTTTACGCGAAGCCGTTCTCAGTGGTACCGCCGCCGGTTCGTTTTCTGGTTTCCCAATCGAGGTAAGTGGAAAAACTGGAACTGCTGAAGTCTTTGGTATTAACCTAAATGGAAGCAAGAAAGATGACACCTCATGGTTTGCATCATTTGCACCAAGTGCAAAGCCTCGATATGCCGTTGTCATGATGGTGAGCCAAGGAGGTTTTGGTGCTTCAACCTCTGGCGTTGGCGTTCGTAGAATTTATGAAACACTTTTTGGAGTAACGGGATCTAAAGTCGATCCAACTCAGGCGATTTTTTCTGAAGGAAAACCCCCAACAAAGTTACCCAAAATTTCACCAGCTACAAAAGTTAAGAGCGCGCCATGAGCGCTCTCTCGCACCGCAATAGATTTAAGAAACCCCCGCGACCTTCGGTTTTCGCTGGCTTTGATCCAATTCTGACCGCCTCCGTAGCGTTATTGCTCGTTATTGGAACGCTCTTGGTTTACTCAGCTACTCGTGATTGGTATGCCGCAAATGGATTAGATCCGGAGTACTACTTAAAGCGACATGTCCTCAACGTCATGATTGGTGCGCTCTTGGCGTGGGGCACGACCATGATCGATTACCGTTTATTACGTGCATATACACCCATAGTCTGGGGTCTAGGCGTACTTGGTTTGATCGCAGTTCTCATTCCAGGTGTTGGAAATCAGATTAATGGCGCACGTGCGTGGATTGCACTTCCAGGCGGATTTCAAATTCAACCTGCCGAGTTAGCAAAGATTGCAATCATTATTGGAATGTCAATGATTTTATCCGAGCGAGGAGAGAATAATGATCAACCGACAACGCGCGACATGTTGCAAGCGCTCGTCGTTGCAGGGATTCCTGTTCTATTAATCATGCTCCAACCAGATATGGGGACAGTTTTTATTATTTCTGCAGTAGTCGTAACTATCGTTGCAGTCTCGGGTTCATCGCCACGTTGGGTGGCAGCTCTCTTATTGCTCGCCGTTCTGGTAGGAGTTGTCGCGGCCAAAACAGGTGTAATCAATGACTATCAAATTAAGCGTCTGCAAACTTTTGTTAATCCAAACGCGGATACCCAAGGGACCGGATATCAACTTCGCCAAGCGCGTATCACTGTAGGTTCTGGTGGTTTACTCGGAACTGGTTTATTTAACGGTCCTCAAACAAGTGGACGATTTGTTCCAGAACAACAGACCGATTTTATTTTCACCGTGGCCGGAGAAGAGTTAGGTTTTCTTGGTAGCGGCTTAATCCTTATTCTCTATCTCATTATGTTGATGCGGGCCTTTACTATTGCGCGAAGAACTAACGACCCATTTGGACGGTTAGTCACGACTGGGGTAATCGCGTGGTTCTCATTTCAGATTTTTCAAAATATCGGCATGACTCTGGGATTAATGCCGGTGACGGGCGTTCCACTTCCTTTCTTGTCTTATGGCGGTTCGAGCATGTTTGCTAACTTGATCGGTTTTGGTCTGCTCCAAAATGTCCACGCTCGCTTGAGGGGATAGTTGGTAAAAGAGCGCGCCTAAAGTTGGGCGATATGCGCTCCATCTGCCATACTTAACCCACAGTCCAGCGCGGCTCGCGAGATTTCGCGGTTATGCCTAGCGCGGATTACCAGAAGTACCCATAGAAGATTTGCTTGAGAATTCAAGCCAGAGCGCGTTTTCATTAACGCAAAGAGGATTTGGTGCCATGGCTATTGAGCCAAAAACACCGCGCAAGCGTGCGGTTAAGAAAGTTTCAAAGAAAAAAGCGAGCGTTGTTGAAGTCCCAATTAGCGTTGCGGGCACCCCAAAGGCAAGTGTTAAGAAAAAAGTTGCCGCCATCCCAGTTGCTATCTTTCAAGAAGCACCGCTCGCGCAGAAGAGCGTAGTTAAGCCACGTAAGAAAGTAGGCGCGAAACCTGTAAAGGCTCAAGTCGTAGAAACAAGTGAAGTGAGCAGTGAGAGTTCACCAGATCTTTCACCAAGTCGCCGCCGCCGTCGTGGCGGGCGCGGCCGCCGCAAAGGTGGAGCTGAGACAACAAATGAAGTTGTAAGTGAGAGCGAAGAGAGTTCAGAGCAAGAGGGGTCCCAAGAAAGTGGCGATGGATCTACTCATCATCGTCGCCGAGTACGCCGTGCATCAGGTGATGGTGTAACCGCAGGGGATAGCGTTGAAGAAGATGGCGTCACAACAGTTGTAAAAGTCCGTAAAACGCGCGAGCGCCCCGTTAAACAAGAACAACGTAGGCCGCGTCGAGAAGTTCGTGAGCGTCCGCAACGAAGTGAATATCGCGAACCGTTTCGCCGTCGCGGAAGCGTGATCACTGATGGAGCATTTTTAGCACGTCGCGAAAACGTCGATCGAGAAATGGTGGTTCGCCAGATTGCTGACCGCACGCAAATTGCGGTGATTGAAGATGGCGTAATGGTTGAGCATTATGTAAACCGCAATAGCAACATTTCATATGTTGGAAACGTTTATCTTGGTCGAGTGCAGAATGTTTTACCTTCCATGGAAGCGGCCTTCGTTGACATTGGCAAAGGTCGCAACGCCGTTCTCTATGCAGGTGAAGTCAATTGGGATGCTACCGGAATTTCGGAATCGGAACCGCGCAAAATTGAAACGGTTTTAAAGACAGGTCAATCAGTACTCGTTCAAGTAACTAAAGACCCAATCGGTCAAAAAGGTGCCCGCTTAACTAGCCAAATTTCCTTGCCAGGCCGCTATGTTGTCTATGTTCCAGGCGGTGGAATGAGTGGGATTAGCAAGCGTCTTGGGGACACTGAGCGCTCTCGCTTGAAATTAATCCTTAAGGATTTAATTCCTGAAGAAGCTGGCGTCATTGTTCGCACAGCATCTGAAGGTGTCAGCGAAGTAGAGCTAACTAGCGATGTCGCGCGTTTGAAAGCGCAATGGGAAGATATTTATCAAAAGTCTATAAATCCAAATTTCCATGCACCAGTCTTGCTCTACTCCGAACCAGACTTAGCCGTTCGAGTTATTCGCGACATCTTCAATGAAGATTTCCGCAAATTAACAGTGCAAGGAAGTTCAGCGTTGGACGAGATTACAAATTATCTTGGCTTTATTGCCCCCGAACTCACAAAAAGAATTGAAAAGTACACCGGAGTTGGAGATCTCTTCACCGAATATCGAGTTGAAGAACAATTAGCAAAAGCCTTTGACCGCAAAGTTTATTTGCCTTCCGGTGGCTCCATTGTTATCGATCGAACCGAAGCGATGATTGTTATTGACGTTAACACCGGTAAGTTCATCGGTAAAGGTGGAAATCTTGAAGAAACCGTTACCAAGAACAATTTAGAAGCTGCCGAAGAGATCGCGCGCCAGTTACGCCTTCGTGACTTAGGCGGAATTGTGGTTATCGACTTCATCGACATGATTCTTGAATCAAACCGAGAAATGGTTCTGCGCAGACTCGTTGAATGTCTAGGTCGCGATCGCACCAAACACCAAGTCGCCGAAGTTACCTCCCTCGGATTGGTACAAATGACTCGAAAGCGAGTGGGCCAAGGTCTGATAGAAGCTTTCTCCACGAGCTGTGATACTTGCAACGGTCGCGGAATTCATATCCATATGGAGCCGGTAAAGATGAAAGCTCCTATGCCGCAATTAGATGTTCCATCGTCACAGCATGAAGATGCTGATGAGAGCGATGCAACTGAGCATGAATTCCACGAAACAATCAACGAGCAAGCGCCGCCAAAAGTTGAAAAAAGGGGGCGCCGCCGCCGCCGCGCCTCATCGGGAGTTATCACCCCCGGAGCCTGATTTGACCCATGGGCACGGTTTTCCGTACCCTTAGCCTCTGTCCGCAAGGCCTGACCAGGCTCTTGCGCTCGCAAGTAAACAGATATGAACTGGAGTAACAACGTGTACGCAATTGTGAAAGCTGGCGGTCATCAGGAGAAGGTCGAAGTCGGCGATACCGTCGTAGTCGATCGTATTGATAGCGCCCCCGGTTCAACGCTTTCATTTCCCGTCGTTTTAGTGGTAGATGGCGCAAGCGTCACCACTGACCCAATAATTCTTTCAGGGGTAAAAGTAACTGGCGAAATTATTGAAGAATTCAAAGGACCAAAGATTGATATTTTGCGTTTCAAAAACAAGACCGGTTACCGCCGTCGTCTAGGTTTCCGTGCGCAACATACTCGCGTCAAAATTACCGCTATCAGCGGCGTGAAGTAAGGGGAGAAAATAAATGGCAAGTAAGAAAGGTGTCTCCTCGACACGGAACGGTCGCGATTCAAATCCGCAGTACCTTGGAGTTAAGCGCTTCGGTGGTCAAGTTGTAAATAGCGGCGAAATTCTTGTTCGCCAACGTGGCACACACTTTCACCCAGGCAAGAATGTTGGACGCGGTAAAGATGACACGCTCTTCGCGCTAGCGCCAGGAGCAGTTGAATTCGGTCGCGCTCGCGGGCGTCGCGTAGTGAATGTGGTTCCGGTAGCTTAAATTTAGGTTTCTCTAACAGAGCGGGCCGCATCAAAGCGCGGCTCGCTTTTTATTTTAGTAATGAAGGGAGTATGCCATGACAACTTTTGTTGATCGTATAACTCTCTATGCCACTGCCGGAAAAGGCGGCGATGGTTGCGTCTCTGTTAAGCGCGAAAAATTTAAACCACTCGGTGGTCCAGATGGTGGCAATGGAGGCCGCGGCGGCAATGTCATTCTCGTCGTTGATTCAAGCGTTACAACGCTCTTAGATTTTCATCATTCGCCACATCGCAAAGCTACTTCAGGTCACGGAGGTTATGGTGATCGCAAAGACGGACATTACGGTGAAGATTTAATTCTGGCTGTTCCAAATGGGACCGTTATATATAGCACCGAGGGCGAATTAATTGCTGATTTAGTAGGTGCTGGTACAACTTTTATTGCTGCTCAAGGTGGTTTTGGTGGTCTTGGAAACTTAGCCCTCTCTTCATCGAAGCGACGCGCACCAGGTTTTGCGCTCCTGGGCGAACCAGGTGAAGAGAACGTTTTTGTACTTGAACTTAAATCAGTTGCTGACATTGCCCTCGTTGGTTATCCAAGTGCGGGTAAATCTTCACTTATTGCAGCAATTTCGGCAGCTCGACCAAAGATTGCTGATTATCCATTTACAACTTTGATTCCAAATCTTGGCGTTGTACAAGCAGGTGCGACTCGCTTTACCGTCGCCGATGTTCCTGGTTTAATCCCTGGAGCAAGCCAAGGTAAAGGTTTAGGTCTTGAATTCTTGCGCCATGTTGAACGTTGCGTCGCCTTGGTTCATGTTTTGGATTGCGGAACTTTAGAGACCGACCGTAACCCAATTCAAGATTTGGAAATTATCGAAAATGAATTAGCGCAATATGATGGCCTGGAAGATCGCACGCGAATTATTGCCCTCAATAAAATCGATTTACCTGATGGACAAGCGATGGCCGATATGGTTTCCGATACTTTGCGCGAACGCGGTTACGATGTTTATCCAGTATCTGCAGCCTCGCGCGCAGGTTTAACTGAACTTACTTACGCCATGGCGCGCCTCATTCAAAAAGCACGTGCAGAGATGGCAACGGAAGAACGCACCCGCATTGTGCTTCGCCCAATAGCGGTCGATGATTCAGGATTCACTGTAAAAGTAAACGCTGATGGCACCTTTGCTATTAAAGGTAAGAAAGTTGAACGCTGGGTTCGCCAAACTAACTTTAAGAATGCCGAAGCAATTGGTTACCTTGCCGATCGCTTGGCCCAACTCGGCGTTGAAAAAGAGCTCTTTAAGAGCGGTGCAGTTGCAGGAAGTGAAGTTCGCATCGGTGACGGCGGAAATGAAGTTATCTTTGATTGGGAACCAACAATCGAAGCTGGTGCAGAACAGCTAGCTCCTCACTTACATCGCCGCGGTGAAGATTCGCGCCTTGAATCCACTTGGCAACAGACCGAGCGCGTAGCAGATGTTTTAAACGATGAAGAAATCGCCAAACAGTGGGAATACAACGTCTCTGACCCACACACTCCTAGACTTATTGAACCCGAAGTTAATGAGGATGGAGATGAGAAGTGAGCCGCGCAGAGATCGCACACGCCAAGCGCATCGTCATCAAAATTGGTTCATCATCTCTAACGGGTAACGCAGGTTCACGGCTAGATATAGCGGCGGTTGGAAAGTTAACTGATCTTGTGCAAGCGTGCCGGGCGCGCGGCGCCGAAGTCGTTGTAGTTTCATCAGGTGCAATCGCAGCAGGGCTAGCTCCGCTTGGTTTAACTGTGCGTCCAAACGATTTAGCAACTCAACAAGCTGCAGCATCGGTTGGTCAAGGATTATTGATAGCTCAATACACGCTCGCATTTGCTCGCCACGCAATTACCGCATCTCAAGTACTTCTTACAACTGAAGATTTTGTGCGCCGTTCACATTATCAAAATATAGAACGAACGCTTAATCGCCTTTTAGAACTTGGCGTAGTTCCAGTAATTAATGAAAATGACTCAGTCGGAACAAATGAAATTCGCTTCGGCGATAACGATCGTTTAGCAGCCCTTGTCGCGCTCCTCATTAAGGCAGATCTCTTAGTTTTAATCTCTGACATTGACGCCCTCTATGACGCACCGCCAACACATCTTGGCGCTAAAGTGATTCGAGAAGTTACCAATATGAGCGAAATTGAATCGATTACTTTAGGTGGTGTAGGACGCGCTGGTGTTGGTAGCGGTGGAATGGTCACCAAAGTCGAAGCTGCGCGCATTGCAACGAGCGCCGGAATTGCCATGCTGCTAACTTCATTGATTGAGGCACCGCTAACTCTCGCTGGTGAAAATTGCGGAACGCGTTTTCACGCCCAACCAAGTAAAAGTAATTCACGCCTTTTATGGTTAGCCCATGCCACAACCCCACGTGGAAAGTTAATTCTTGACGCTGGCGCAGTCACGGCAATTCTCGAGCGCGGAGTTTCACTTTTGCCGGCAGGAGTAACCGCGGTGGCAGGAGATTTCATTGCAGGAGATGCTATTGAACTTGTTAGCCCAACTGGTATCGTGATTGCACGTGGGCTAGTCGCCTTCGATGCCGAAGAAATTCCGCAAATGTTAGGTCGCTCAACTAAAGAGTTAGCCCAAACTTTAGGACCAGAGTATGAACGCGAATTAGTGCACCGCGATGATTTGGTGCTTCTTTCCCCCATGTGATTGAGTAGGGATTATGTCGGCCCAAAATAGACTGATTTGCTTGGAAAATAGCCTTCCAAAGACTCCCGCAAGCTCGGCTGTGCGGCGGGATCTCTGATTACTCCCATCAACTAAATCAACAGCAGCGCCATTTTTCACTCAAAAAACAGTACCCATTATTAAGTGATTGTTCTACAGTGTAACTATGCGGAAGATATATACGGACTCAAAGAATTCAATCGTAATGATTAAGGTGAAACCATAAATGTCAAATAGAAAAAATAACCCGAAATCTCTTTTTCTGATAGTCGCAGTGGCACTTGTGTTCTCAACTGTGCAGATTCAAGGAGCCGCCGCTACACATGGACCTTCGCATGCAGCCGAAGCCTACGCCGCCGCCGCCAAAGCCGACGACGCCGCCGCCGCCGCCGCCCTCGCCGCCGCCCTCGCCGCCGCCAACGATGCGAGCATTAAATTAGACGCCGCTAAAGCCGCCATTAAAGCCGCCCTCACCGCTGTCAGCGCCGCCGGCGCCGCCCTCTACGCAGCCGCCGGCGCCGCCGCCCGCGCCGCCGCCAACGCCGCCCTCACCGCCGCCTACGACGCCCTAACCGCCGCCAACGCCGCATACCTCACCGCCCAGACCGCTTCCAACGCCGCCCTCACCGCTTCCAACGTAGCCAAAGCCGCCGCCGCTGCTGCTGCCCGCAACGCCTCCGACGCCGCCGCTGCTGACAAAGCCGCCTCCGACGCCGC
>JBCKHR010000014.1:0-30280 GCA_038905755.1 Candidatus Planktophila sp. | reverse complement strand
CATGTTGGTTTTCGCACCTTAGGTTTGCAAACTTATTTAACTGCCGGTCCGAAAGAGACACGCGCTTGGACAATTCATAAAGGCGACACTGCGCCAATGGCAGCAGGGGTTATTCATACTGATTTCCAAAAAGGTTTTATTAAAGCAGAAATTGTCTCCTTTGACGATTTAGTGAGCATCGGCTCACTCGCTGAGGCAAAAGCGAAAGGGAAAGTACGCATGGAAGGCAAGGATTACATCATGCAAGATGGCGACGTAGTGGAGTTTCGCTTTAACGTCTGAGACTGGCTATGAAGTTGGTGGTGAATTCAGACGCGGCTTGTCCAGGGTCATATTTAGCCCTATATTTAGCCCTACAAGAAATGAGGCGAGAATGGAAACAATTTTCGCTACCAAGACAATAAGTATTTCAGAATTTAAAAACAACCCAAGTGCTGCACTGAAAAAAGCCGGAGATAAACCTTTCGCTGTGCTTACAAATAATAAGGCTAGTTTCTATGTAATTCCGCCAGAATTATTTGAAACGATAACTGAAATACTTTTTGAGTTGCAAGCTACCCCTGTTATCAAGAAACGGCTAGCGCGGATAAAGAAAGCGATTCCAGTAAACCTTTCAGAACTCTGATCGCAATGACAAGTAGTATGGAGCCCACCCTCAAATAAGCCCACATATCAAGGTTTTACAGCGGCGATTGGGTGAATCCTATGGTGCCCCTGTAAACTTAACTCCTGCGCAAATAGTGCAATTGTAAAAGTGGAGTTTCGATTCAATGTCTAGAGTACAAGCACACCTAAAAAACTTACCGCTTAAGACGCGCGATAACTTGCGTAACGTGGCCATCATTGCGCACGTTGACCACGGAAAGACCACCCTTGTTGATGCGATGTTATGGCAATCTGGCGCTTTCGCTGCTTATAAGAAGCAAGGCGAAGGCCAAGAACGCATGATGGATTCAATGGATTTAGAGCGCGAAAAGGGAATTACTATTCTTGCTAAGAACACTGCTGTTAAGCGGGGAAATTCGATTGTAAATATTATCGATACTCCGGGCCACGCAGATTTTGGCGGCGAAGTTGAACGCGGACTTGAAATGGTTGATGGCGTTATTTTGCTGGTGGATGCCTCAGAAGGTCCACTTCCACAGACTCGTTTCGTTCTGCGCAAAGCTCTGCAGAAGAACTTGCCCGTTATTTTAGTAATAAATAAAGTAGATCGCCACGATTCACGGATCGCAGCCGTTGTTGATGAAACCTACGAACTTTTCCTTGATCTTGATGCTAACGAAGGTCAAATTGAATTTCCAATCGTATATGCATCAGCCAAAGCCGGCCGTGCATCACTTACTCGACCAGCAGATGGCGAGATGCCCGAAGAAGAAAATCTCGACGTTCTGTTCGACACAATCTTCGCCGCAATTCCAGCACCGGTTTATCACGAAGGTGCACCGCTGCAAGCTCATGTTACTAACTTAGACTCTTCTCCTTTCCTTGGTCGCCTAGCGCTATGTCGCGTGCGGGAAGGTGTTATCAGAAAAGGACAACAAGTTACTTGGATTAAAAGTGATGGAACAACAGAACGGGTAAAAATTTCAGAACTTTTGATTACTGAAGCCCTGGAACGTGTTCCAACTTTAGAGGCTCACCCGGGTGACATTATTGCGGTTGCCGGAATTGAGACTATTTCTTTAGGTGAAACGCTGGCAGATATAGATAATCCACACGCTTTGCCACTGATCATCGTTGATGAGCCTTCAATTTCTATGACTATCGGAATTAACACCTCACCTCTAGCTGGAAAGAGCGGTAGCAAACTCACTGCGCGCCAAGTAAAAAACCGGCTAGATTCAGAGCTAGTTGGTAATGTTTCATTACGTGTTCTAAACACCGAACGTCCTGATACGTGGGAAGTTCAAGGTCGTGGAGAACTTCAACTCGCAGTCCTCGTTGAAATCATGAAGCGCGAAGGTTTCGAATTAACGGTTGGTAAGCCACAAGTTGTTACTAAAATAGTTGATGGCAAATTACACGAACCGATGGAGCGCTTAACAATTGATGCCCCCGAAGCTTACTTAGGTGTTCTCACTCAATTGATGGCGCTACGAAAAGGGCGCATGGAGCAAATGGTCAACCATGGCACCGGTTGGATTCGGCTAGATTACCGTGTTCCATCTCGTGGCTTAATTGGTTTCCGAACAGAGTTCTTAACTGAAACACGTGGAACTGGTTTACTGCACCACGTTTTTGATGGTTACGAAGCTTGGCATGGAGAGTTACGTACCCGTTCAACAGGCTCACTTGTCTCTGATCGAATGGGCGCAGTAACCAGTTATGCCTTGTACGGTATCCAAGATCGTGGAAGTATTTTCGTAGAACCGGGCGATGAAGTTTATGAAGGCATGGTCATCGGTGAGAACTCACGTTCAGATGATATGGACGTTAACTGTGTCCGCGAAAAGAAACTCACCAACATGCGGGCATCCGGTACCGATGAATCCGAACGATTGATTCCACCTAAACGGCTAAATATGGAAGGCGCTTTGGAGTTCTGTCGCGAGGATGAGTGTGTTGAAGTTACACCAGCAGTGGTGCGACTTCGCAAAGTCATCCTAAACGGCGCAGAACGCGCGCGCCTTACCTCTCGCGCCAAGAAAGCTAGCCAAAGCCAGCTTTGATTTCACTGAACTGACCCGCAATTGTCAGTTTTGTGCGCTTAAATAGTGCACGTGAGTAAAGCAGCTTTAGATGAACCTTGTCGGATCCTTGCTTTCTGTGCAGAATTCTGTATAGTTGACCCATGATTACCCGATCGAACGCCGTGGAAATACTCTCCGTAACTCAGGCTGCCCAGCGTGGAATCCCTGCAATCGTGCGCAGCGCGAGCGAGGGTCACGATTTTGTCGTGGAGCGACGAGGTCACGCTCTGGCTGCAATCGTTGGAATGAGGCGGCTTGCCGAACTAGAAGAACTCGAGCGCGACCTGCGCAGTGCAGCGCTCGTACTCAGCCGGTTCGCAACCGACTCCGGACGGCGCGTGGACCTTGATGAAGTCATTGCGGCGTTCGGCTTCGATCGCGCCGAACTCGAATCTGAACTTGATGCGGATCTGGCAGCTGAACGAACCTGAACTGGACGGGATCCCAAGTTGGCTCTGGGCGGAGTAAATTCGCGCGCTGCCCACGTGCGCCTGATTGAGCCGGCAGTTGACGACCTCAGCGCCTTACTTAAGGTTGACCCGCAAATTGTGCGTCAGATACTCAAGAAACTGCTCCTTCTTGAGCGCGACCCAAATGCCGGGAACCCACTGCTTGGTCAACTGATCGGATGGCGCAAATTAACAGTGGGAGATCGCCACTGGCGGATAGTTTGGCGTGTTACTACGGATGACACTATGGGTCAGGTCGTGGAGATTGCGGAAGTTTGGGCTGCAGGTGTTCGATCTGACGGCAAGGTGTACGCGGAGATGATCGATCGTGTAAAGACTCTCCCGCGCTCACCAAAGACTAAGAAACTTACTGAAGTAATTAAACTCCTAGGGCGAGCCGCCGGTGAAATTACTGCTATTGAGGAACCAAAGAACGAACCAGTCCCCGAATGGCTTGCCCGGCGACTCCGCCTCACTGCGGGATTATCTGAGGAAGAGATTGTTCAACTTTTGCCCGAGGAGGCGTTAGTGCGATGGGAAGAATACCTAAGTCGACCGCAACAGCCATTGAATTAAGTTTGTGCGCTTAAATGGTGCACGTGAGTAAAGCAGCTTTTAGGTTGGTGCGAGCGCCAAAGGAAGCTATCGCCAGACGAGTTTTCCTCGACGATGTTACCAGCGCTTATCAAGGCACCACTTCTCCGCTAGTAATCCTTGGTGCTCCCGGTACGGGGAAGACATCACTCTTAATTGAAGCAGCGTTATCGAGAATTAACGCTGGGCAAAATCCCAATTCGATTCTGCTAATTACCTTTGATCGCGAACGTGCCAGTCAATTACGTGATGCAATTGCGCTGCAAACAACGGCGACAATGTTTGAACCGCTGGCACGAACTTTTCATTCGCTCGCCTTCTCTATCTTGAAGAAGAAAAAAAGTTTGCAAGATTTAGATCCGATTTTATTATCTGGCCCAGAGCAAGAGAAATTTATTCGTGACTTATTAGAGAACGACACGCAGATTCAATGGCCCGATGAATTGAAAGCAGCTCTAACAACTCGCGGTTTTGTCCGTGAACTCCGTGATTTGATGTTGCGTGCCAATGAACGAGGGTTAAGTTTTCAAGAGTTAGCAGACCTTGGGAAAGAACGCGGAGAAAAATTCTGGCCCGCAGCTTCGCACTTTTGGGAAAGGTATACCAAAGCTTCGATCATGCGCGAACTCGGCGCTGGCGATTCAAAGGAGCGACTTGATCCAACAGAAATCGTAACAGTGGCATCACAACGTTTGCAGAACAACCCAGAACTACTGGGAGAGCTACGCGCACAATTTACAACGCTCATGGTTGATGAATTTCAAGAGAGCGATCCAGCCCAACGCAAACTCTTAAAACTTATTGCAGGAAGTGACCTCTTGATTGCGGGCGACCCTAACAGCGCAGTCGGGCGTTTCCGTGGCGCGGACCCTGATGGGTTGATGGCCGAGCTGGATAGCTATAACGCTCGAGAAATTATTTTGAAAACTTCGTTTAGAAGTTCGCCATCGCTAGCGCGGTTGAGCGAAGATTTCGCGCGGAAGAAATTCTCCAACACGAAAACCATTGACCGTAAGCCGGACGAAAAGCGTGAAATAAGGCGAGATAGCGTAGAAATTCATCGCTTTAGAAGCGCGAGCGAAGAGGCAGCTTTTATTGCACATCAATTTAGAAGCGCACATTTGCGCGGGGGTATTCCATATTCAGATATGGCAGTTATTGTGCGAAACCATGGCGCAATAACTGGGGCGCTACGACGCGCGTTTGTTCATCTGGGAATTCCCGTATCAAACGAGTTAACAGCGCTCGCGCGTAATAGCGCAATAGCCCCATTTCTTTTACTTGCACAAGTTGGCGTTGGAAAGAAGTTGGATCTGGCGGTTTGCGAGAAACTTCTATTGAGTGAATTCGGAGGAGCGGATTCCATAGCTCTGCGTCGTATCCGGCGAGCGCTAATTGCAACTCGCCCAGAAGGTGATCTACGTACCGGAAGCGAGTTGATGATCAGCGCAATTGATGAGGGTGAAATATTTATCGAAGGCGCACAATCGTTTCGACGAGTTCATGATCTGTTGAGTAAAGCTAGAAAAGCGGTCCATCGTGCGAACGCGCGAGCCGAAGATTTGTTATGGGCGATTTGGGATAACGCTTTGGATTATGAGGGAGTTAAATTAAGTACCGCTTGGCGTGAGCAATCCTTGCGCCAGAGCGTTCGCGCCAGCGTAGCTGATCGCAACCTTGATGCCATGATGGCGCTCTTCGATTCTGCTGCGCGATACTCCGAACGTTTCCCACACTCAACACCGGCAGCTTTTATTGAAGAGATAGCCACGGCAGAAATTGCTGGTGATGTGATAACCGCGAAAGGTGCCAGGTCTGGCTACATCGAAATTCTTACTGTGCATGCGACAAAGGGGCGCGAGTGGGAGATTGTCGCAATCGCCGGAGTGCAAGAAGGTGTTTGGCCAAATCTAAAAGCACGTAGTTCGCTGCTTGGCGCCGAACGTTTAGTGGAGATGGTTAGACATAGTGATATTCCAAGCGCCCAACTGCGCGTGATTGCAGTCAATGGACTGCAACGCGATGAAGAGCGCCTTTTCCATGTAGCAATTTCTCGAGCTAAATCAACGCTATTTATCACTGCCGTCTCAAAAGAAGATGATGAGCCGTCAGAGTTTTTTGACTTTGCTAGGCGCGCTGTCACAGGTTTTGACGAACCATTTACGGAAGTTCCCAGACCAATTACGCCTGCAGCTTTAGTTGCAGATTTACGGAGCCAACTCAGTGGAGAAAGCGCTACCGAGGCGGCATCAATTCTTAAGCGTTTAGCCGATGAAGGAATTGCGCTAGCTAGCCCTGCCAATTGGGTGGGTTGGATTCCACGGAGCACCGACCAACCCATTTATAGAGCAGAGGAATTGGTTCCGCTTTCACCGAGCGGTTTAGAAAGTTTTGAAGAGTGCGCCCTCAAATGGTTCTTGCAAAGTAACGGCGGAACCGATGGAGATAGCGCTGCACAATTGCTAGGTTCTGCCATCCATGCTTTCGCAGCGCGAATGGTTGAAGTTCCCGGTACAACCGAAGAAGAGTTAGCGCAAGCGCTCCGCTCTTCATGGAAACTAATTGACCCAAACTCAGGTTGGATTAGCGCGAGCGCGTACGAGCGTGCCGCAACAATTCTCACTCGATTCATTCGCTATCACAGCGCCACCAACCGAAAGGTTTTAGCAGTTGAGAAATCTTTCAAAGTCGAAGTTGGCCGTGCGCTAATCCGTGGAAATATTGATCGCATCGAAGTCGAAGCCGATGGATCACTCTTTATTATCGATTTCAAGACTGGCCAAGAGGTGGTTTCACCAAAAGAGATTGACCAGAATTTACAATTAGCGGCTTACCAATTAGGTGTTATTAAAGGCGGGCTGGCCCAAATTAGTAGCTCTCAAATTACCAGCGGCGCCGAATTAGTTTATTTAGCGAAAGAGACGGTCAAAGTCAGTAGGCGAACCCAATCGGTTATTAACCCTGATAATTTCATAGACCGTATCTCAGCAATCGCCCAAGGCATGGGGGCGCATTCATTTGTAGCCACCATCAATGCGCGGTGTAAGAAGTGCCCAGTCCGTACCTCATGTCCACTCCAAAGCGATGGTCGGACGGTGATTCAATGAAGGAGAAGTTTTCACCAGAAGTAATTGTTGAAGCGCTACGCACAATTAATCCCAGAATTAACGCTTTGACCGATGAGCAAGTCGAAATTATTTCCATAAAAACAAATCCGCTTCAAAGCGCAATAGTTATAGCTGGTGCGGGATCTGGCAAGACCGAAACAATGAGCAATCGCGTGCTCTATTTAGTTGCCAATGGTTTTGTCCAACCCGATGAGATTTTAGGTTTAACTTTTACGCGCAAAGCTGCCGGTGAACTTTCCACGCGTATTCGCCGCCGTTTGCGAGAGTTAAAAGCTTCAGGTTTAATTAAGCAGGAATTTGCCGCTCGGACAACGGTTACTACCTACCATGGATACGCTGGTAAATTATTAAGCGAGCATGCAATCCGGTTAGGAATCGACGCGGATGCGGAGCCGCTAGGTGAAGCTGCAATATGGCAAATGGCAGCCGATGTTGTTCGCAATTGGCACGATGACGCATACCGCAATGAAGGTTCAGTTGGGAGCGTTATAAAAGATTTGATTGGTCTTTCGAGGGAAGTTCTAGAACACCGAGTTGATATTTCAAAAATTCGCGAGGAAGGCCAACGCATTATCGATACTCTCGAGGCCTTGACCGGAACGATGTACGGACCGATAAAGAGTGCGATTAAAGTTGCGCACCAACGCAATTCAATTTTAGAAATGGTCGAAACTTTCATAAACCGCCGCCATAGTGCCGGCGAGCTATCTTTCGATGATCAGATGTCTATCGCCGCTAAAATCGCGCTAAATTTTAAAGATGTTGGCGAACTTGAACGCTCTAAGTACAAAGTTGTTTTACTAGATGAATATCAAGATACTTCGCAATCCCAAGTAGCGATGCTTTCGAACCTATTTGGTAACGGCCATCCGGTTATGGCTGTCGGTGACCCAAGCCAAGCTATTTACACATGGCGCGGGGCTTCCGCTGGAACGATGCGCTCATTTGCGCAATATTTTCCAAACCAACTTGACAGAGCAGCCGCAACTTTTACCCTTACTACGACTTTCCGCAATGATGTAGCGATTCTGGAAGTTGCGAATGAGATTTCGAAGAAAATCAGAGAATTTGGTGGGCAAGAAGCTCTTCAACTCAAAGCGCGCATTGACGCGCCAGTAGGTCATATCGCCTGTGGAAATTTTGAAAATCTTGAGTTAGAAGCGCAAGCTATTGCGGACTACTTTGAACCGCTCTGGTTTGCACCGGCGCGCACGGCGGCGAAGGAAGAAGATAAAACTAATTTCGCTGTCTTAGTACGCACTCGGAAACAAATCACTGAAATCGAATTAGCGCTGCGTGCCCGGAAGATTCCAGTTGAAGTTATAGGCGTTGGCGGACTTATTCATATTCCTGAAGTTGCCGACATTCTTACTTTGATGAAAGTTGTAGTTGATCCAGATTCGGGCTCATCGCTCATGCGCCATTTAACTGGACCCAGAATTAACCTCGGTGCTCGCGATATTGCTGCTCTTGGTTCTTACTCTCGCGAATTTGCAAAGAGCGCAAAAATAGATAGTAAAAGCCTTATAAAGAAGATCGCAGCAGGAAACCCTGACCAACTAGAAGCCGATGATCAATTTGCTGGCTCCATTATTGATGCTCTGGATGAAATCAAAACCGCAGAGCGAAGTAAATTTTCTGAGGTTGGTTTCCAACGACTCATTTCTTTTTCTAACGATATTCGCAGGCTACGTTCACGCTCTGGTGGGCAAATAACTGATTTGATTGTTGAAATTGAAAATTACTTATCTCTCGATGCCGAAATTGCGCTGCGCGATGGCTCACAATTAGGTAGGCGCCATTTAGATCGCTTCTTAGAGGAAGCTTCCAAGTTTGAAAGAACTGGTGGCAATTCGCGGGAATTTTTGGAGTGGTTAACTATTGCAGCCGACGAAGAAGGTGGGCTGAAACTCGGTGCACCAGAAGTTCATCGTGGCGTTGTGCAAATTTTAACGGTACATATGGCAAAAGGTGCCGAATGGGATGTCGTTGCAATTCCAGGTTTAGCCAAGAACTCTTTCCCTGCAGTAAATACAGCGAGCTCCGAGAATTGGCTTACCAATGAAAAACATATCCCGTTCCCGCTCCGTGGTGATTATTTAGAGTTGCCGAGGATAACTTTTGAAGGCGTCTACGATACAAAAGAGGCAGTGGAGCGCATAAAAACTTTTAGCCAAGATTGCGCCCATATGATCAAAGAACGCGAAGAAATTCGCTTGGCGTACGTTGCCGTTACTCGTGCAAAGTCACACTTACTCTGCACAACTTCAATTTGGCGAGATGGAGTTACACCGAGGGAGCCGAGCAGTATCTATTTGTTGGTCGAAGAGATTGCTCGTACTCGCGGAAAAGTTTTAAGCGAGTTAGAAATTCCAGATAAGTCTGCTCGAAGTCCAGCAGAGCAGCGGAGTGCAATATGGCCAATCGACCCACTGGGAGATCGACGCTTCGCTTTTGATGCAGCAGTGGAACTTGTTCTCTTGGCGCCACCCCATAACTTAACAACGAGCGCGCTTGATCCGACCTGGGCACTTGATGCGCGCGCATTGATAGGCGAACTTACATTAAGTAACGCATCGACTATTGAAGTAACGATGCCACCACGACTTTCAACATCTGCGCTAGTCGCACTTGCCTCTGACCCTAATGAATTAGCGTTCAATATTCGCCGTCCTATGCCGCGTGGCCAAGATCAATACTCGCGCCGCGGGACCGCTTTTCATCTGTGGGTTGAAAAACAGTTCACGGTACAACCTGAACTTTTTGGCGATGATTACTTAGATTACTTAGATCCAATTGAAGAAGATGCAACTCTGGCAGAGTTAAAGACGAAGTGGCTCGCTAGCTCTTGGTATTCGCGCCAACCCCATGCGGTAGAAGTTCCATTTGAGACGGTAATTTCAGGAGTATTGATTAGAGGACGAATTGATGCGATTTATAAGAGCGATGGTGGGTATGAAATTGTGGATTGGAAGACTGGTTCAAAAAAACTTGGAAAATCTGCCGCGGTGCAGTTAGCGATGTATCGATTAGCGTGGGCTAAATTAAGCGGCAGCGATATTTCGCAGATAAGTGCGGCTTTTCATTATGTCCCAACCGGAGAAACAGATAAACCTGCTGATTTAATGAGCGAAGCGCAACTAATCAAGATGATTGACGGTTCCTTTGAAAACTAGAAATTACAGACCTTAAAGACTTGATAGTAAAGTTACCCCATGAGCGTGTTTAATCAGCCGGAGAACTTAATTGATCGCGCTAGTGAATTGCGCCTAAATGATGAACAAATCTCCTTACTCTGGGAGCGTGCCAAAGTCATTCAAATTTGGAACGGGAAAATTTCAACAGATGGAGCTTCAATTAAGTTTGCGGGCGCGCAAGAAATAGCAATGAGTTTGAATGGGCGCGAACGATATTTTCTAGGTTTGGAAAAAAGTACCGGTCAGCCGTATTTTGTGCTCAATTCAAAGGTCGAAGTTCAAGGCGATTTTAAGAGTTTGCGCGAGATAGGTAGCGGCTTAGATTCCTTGCAACTGGCTTTAGCTCTGCATGGAATTGGTTTAGCGAACTGGCATGCTACTCATCCACGTTGCTCTCGCTGTGGGGCAGGAACAAAAGTTGATTTAGCTGGCGCAGTACGAACCTGTATTGAATGTTTAACGCAACATCATCCACGAACTGATCCAGCAGTTATTGTTTTAGTTCGCGATGGCCGCGATCGCGTTCTTTTAGGGCGCCAAGGGGTGTGGCCTGAGAAACGTTTCTCAAACTTTGCTGGCTTTGTAGAACCTGGTGAGAGTTTTGAAAATTGTGTGGTACGTGAGGTAAACGAAGAAGCCGGAGTGCATGTCAAGGAAATTAAATATCTCGTATCGCAACCTTGGCCTTTTCCGGCCTCGATCATGGTTGCTTTTGAAGCAATAACAGATACGCCAGCGGCTGCGCGAGCCGATGGTGAAGAAATAGTTGAAGTGCGTTGGTATTCTAGAAGTGAGATGAAAACGGCAATCAGAGCGAGCGAACTGCTGCTCCCACCGTCAATGAGCGTTGCACGCAAAATGATTGAAACTTGGTACTGCCGTGAAAGTGGATTTGAACGTCGCGATTTAGATGGCAGTGAAAATTGGCGACCGGAATGAACGAAGGTCGCGCGGTCGAAATCTTGGCTGCTCTCGATAATGAACAGCGCGCAGTAGCTCTGGCTACCCGCGGGCCGGTCTGTGTAATTGCTGGAGCAGGAACGGGAAAAACTCGCGCAATCACCCACCGCATTGCTTATGCAACTGCAATTGGAGTTATGGATCCACATAAAGTGTTAGCGCTTACTTTTACTGCCCGCGCAGCTGGTGAGATGCGTATGCGGCTCCGCTCTTTAGGTGTTCCAAACGTTGCTGCGCGAACAATCCACTCCGCAGCGCTTAAACAGCTGCTCTATTTTTGGCCACAAGTATGCGGTGGCCGTGCGCCTGATTTATTAACGAGCAAAACAGGGTTTATCACCGAGGCGATCAAGCGCGCCGGTTTAGCCAATGATTTACCGATAACTTCTCGCGATTTATTGCGAGATGTGGCATCGGAAATTGAGTGGGCGCAAGTTACCCAGCTATTTCCAGAGGAATATGTCGAAGCAGCAAGTGCGCGAAGTGTTAAATCAAAAATTAACCCAGAACAAATTGCCCGCGTCTATGAGGCTTACGGATCCCTAAAATTGCAAGAGCGCGCGATGGACTTTGAAGATGTATTACTTTTAACAACGGCCATGATTGAAGAAGAACGAGAAGTTCGCGAACGAGTGCAAGATCAATATCGATTCTTCACTGTTGATGAGTATCAAGATATTTCTCCGTTACAACAGCGGCTCATTAATGCTTGGCTTGGTTCGCGCCAAGAGATTTGTGTTGTGGGCGACCCTGCGCAAACTATTTACTCCTTTGCGGGAGCAACGCCAGTTTTTCTTAATACTTTTACGCAGAGATTTCCTGAAGCCGAACTTATTCGACTAACCACTGGGTATCGCTCTACTCCGGAAATTACTTTTATGGCTAATAGTGTTTTGCGCAGCGCGCAGATGGGGCAAGAATTGGTGGCGAATAACTCACACGGAGAAAAACCTGAAGTGAGTGTATTTAAAGATGAAGCAAGCGAGATTGCAGGCGTTGTTAATTCAATTACCGAACTGCTGGCGAGCGGCACTCCGGCACAAGATATTGCGGTTCTTGCTCGCACAAATAGCCAACTCAATTCTTTAGAACGCGCAATGAGCGCTGCGAAGGTGCCATACCAAGTGCGCAATAGCGAACGTTTCTTTGATCGCCCAGATGTGCGCGAATTCTTGAAAATTGTTCGCAACGCTTCCGTTATTCCAACGGAAGGTGTGTATTGGTTGGATGAGCTACGAACACTTGCCCAACCATTCCTAGTGAGCGCCAGTATTGATGCAATTGCGGGGCTATTACATTTAGCGCGCGAACTAGATGGCGATAGCGGTTTTAATCCGAAATCACTTCGTAGATATTTGCGTGAATTAGAAGACCGCGTTCAACAAAATAACCCACCCAGCGCACCCGTCACAACGCTTGCGACGCTGCATGCAGCAAAAGGTTTAGAGTGGCAACGAGTCTTTATGATCGGCGTAAGTGAAGGGCTCCTTCCATTAGATAACAGCGCTAATGGTTTGGACCAAGGGGTAATTGATGAGGAACGACGCCTCTTTTACGTCGGAATTACGCGTGCGATGAGGGATCTTCATCTGAGTTACCGCGGCGTACCTAGCCGATTCCTCCGTGAGGCAGGCCTAATTAATTAAGTTGCCTCAAGTACCTTCCATGCTTTACTCTTCTTCCTCAACGTTAAATAGACGTGAAATTGAGCATCGGGGTCGGATTCGTGTTTAACGGAACATCCGTAACAGCAAGCGTTAATCGCTTCGCTGCCCTTCCTGCTGCTCGCACAAATAAGAAGCATGCAACTTGGAACACAGCGTATTTCGCCGTGGATCAGGTCACTTGGAGTTCTACTCGATAATACGAATAGAAGCTAGAAGCCAAGGGCCTCGAATCCACAAAGGATTCGGGCCTTTTTTATTTCCCTTGAGAACTACTAACGAAAAGGAAGAAGGTGAGAGCGATGAGCGTTCTCTTCAGCGAACTACTGATACCAGGCTGGGCCGAGACCGGAGCGAAGATTGGTTTAGGAGATGTAACTGGAACTTTTGATAGCTCCATTGCATTTAATTTGCCGTGCCACAGTGCAAATCCAGAGATGTTCTTCTCCGAAGATGAATTTTCAATTGCCGAGGCGAAGTCGCTATGTGGTGGTTGTCCAGTTCGTCTTCAATGTCTGGCAGGCGCACTTTCACGGCAAGAACCGCTTGGTGTATGGGGCGGAGAACTCTTTGAAGGCGGTCGAGTTGTTGCTCGTAAGCGCAAAGCTGGACGTCCACGCCTGAGCGAATTAGAAGAGAGCGCCGCTTGATTACGATGCGAAAAGATTCAAATTTGCCAGGGATGGCCATAACGCAAAGAGGATTGAGATCGGCAGGATAAGAAAGACGACCGGAATCATCATGGAGATTTCTGCTTTCCCGGCCGAACTCAAAACTCGATTTCTTTGAACTGCCCGAGCCTCACGAGCATGTTCACTTAAAACTTCTACCAGAGGTGCTCCGCGCAAAGTCGCTGTAACAAGGGCGTCAACAAATCTACGAATTACTATTGAATGAACTCTTCGCCCCAATGCATCAAGGGCAACCTGTAACGATTGACCAGATTTAATTTCAGCAATTACCACTCCAAATTCGTCAACTAATACTCCTTGCGCGCTCTCTGTAATCCGCGCCATCGCAGCGAGCGGAGTTTCACCAGCTGCTATTGCCAGAACCATCATTTCGATAATGGCCGGAAACTCACCTTCAATGCGCTCTCTCCGCTTTTTAATCTGCGAAGTTAACTCTCGGTCGATTAAAGTTAAAACCAGCGCTGCAATTAGCCCTGAAAAAATTAACGAAGTGAGCAATTGGGTGCGCGCTAATTGGGAAAGCGCGAAAGCCAGCAGAGCGCTTGCGGCGCAATAGCCCACTTGCTTTAGCCGGAAATCTTCGTAGTCACGATCGGAGGTTTTACCTAACTCCGCCAAACGTTGGCGCACATTACTGCGATCGCGATTCGCTCGCGCATGGCGCCGAGCTTCGCGCTTGATCGAGGCAAGGGTGATGTCGGAATCTAAAGAAATTAGTAAAAGCGCGCCTGGAATAGAGAAGAGAAGTGAGATAAGCAAGATTGATGTTTTCATTTGATAAAAACTCGTGGCGTTTGTGGCAGATGGCCTAAGCGATTCATCCAGAGATATGCCAGAGCTGTAAGAAGTAAACCTGCAATAAGAATTGCCGCTCCCGTTGGAGTTGAATATGCCTGCGCTGTAGTTGGCTGAGTTGATAGGAGAAGAAGCAAAATCCAAGGCGCACCGGCAGAAAGATGAGCAGAGTTTTTAATCCAACCATGCTTGATTTCTATCTCACGGCGCAACGCTAGATCTTGTCTTAGAAAATCCCCCAGTGTTCGTAAGATTTGTAACAATTCGCTTCCACCTAAAGTTTTGGAGAGAAGTAGCGCTTCGAAAATTTGATCGCTTCCGTGGTGGCTGAAGAAGCGTTTCAATTCACCGATAGAAGTTGTGAGATCGCCATGGCCAAGTAGATCTTGGCGGAAAGTTTTGAAGGCAGGTCTTAATACTTCAGGGCCACGAGTGGCCAAGCTCGCCAGTGATTCGCTCAAGGATAGCCCTGATTGCACTCCTGACATTAAGTGATCGATTACTTCTGGCCATGCAGCAATTAATTGGCTCTCATCGCGCAACGCTTTCTTGCTCAGGATTGACCACGTTACTGCGAAAACGAGAATTGCGAATGCCACGGCAATGGCTATTGAAGTTGTCATGATAAAAACGGCCGCGGCAGTTAAGAACGAGACGAGCGCGGCTTTTACTATGCGATTCATGCGTTCCACCAACTATTTAACGGATGCCCAATAGCTTCAAATTTCTCGGGGTGGGGGAGCGTGCCCAGCCCGCGTTCAAAGTCATCCCCGTTCCAACGCCACAACATTTCGATTTCGGCGCGGTCGTTCTCGAAGCGTCCAGTTACGGCAGATATTTCATGAATCCTACGCATCCCATTAGCGCCAAGATTTAGATGCACAATTAAATCGATGGCAGAAGCCACGGTCGGAGCAATGAACTTATGCGAAATATTTTCACCCGCAAGAAGTGGAAGAGTTTGCAATTTAGTTATGGCATCGCGCGGAGAGTTTGCGTGCAACGTGCCCATTCCCGGAAGACCAGAGTTAAGCGCAATTAACAGGTCGAGAGCTTCGGCTTCGCGCACTTCACCAACAATGATGCGTGATGGCCGCATCCGAAGTGATTCTTTAATTAGACGACGGAGCGGGATTTCGCCTTCGCCTTGCAAGTTTGCACTTCGCGTTTGCATCGCAACAACGTCGGCCAAGTTGGGGCTTAACTCGAAAACTTCTTCAATAGTAATGACGCGCTCGCCAAGAGGTACAGCAGAGACAAGAGCATTTAGCATTGTGGTTTTTCCGGATTGAGTTCCACCGCTGACGAGAATATTTAATCCGGCTTGCACAGAAAGAGTTAAAGCGCGCGCAATTTGTTGATTCATAACGTTTCGTTCAGCAAGGTCTTGAATACTCAATTCGATCATTAAATGTTTTCTAATATTGACCGCCCAGTGCTGTGCTGTAATTTCAGGAATCGCAACATGTAGTCGGCTACCATCTGGCAATCGCGCATCAACAAAAGGGTGCGAAAGATCTAAACGACGTCCGCCCCACATCAGCGCTCGTTCAACAATGTTGCGCACCTCTTCACTGCTAAGTATTAAAGTTGTGAGTTCATTTTTACCTGCACGAGCAATGAAAATTCGCTCAGGGGAGTTAATCCAAATTTCTTCAATCGTTGGATCGCGCATGTACGCTGAAAGAGCACCGAAGGTAATATCAAGGTCTAAATCCATGTCGGCACTCTAAGTAGAAGGGAAGCTGACTCGTTTTATTCGCGCTCTAGCGGTGGATAGAGGAACTGGTTTCTCCAAAACCTTGCTCGCCCTGTACGCTTGCGACTCTTACCAACGCCCCCCTAGCTCAGTTGGTAGAGCGTTTCCATGGTAAGGAAAAGGTCACCGGTTCGATTCCGGTGGGGGGCTCGAAAGGGCAATACAAGTTTGGCGGGATAGCTCAGCTTGGTAGAGCAAGCGGCTCATAATCGCTGTGTCGTGGGTTCAAATCCCGCTCCCGCTACCAAAAGTTAGGTAAGGCAAGTAAGGAATGAGCGCGAATTTCGCGCATCGGGGATGCTCGGGTAACCTGAGTCGCCTCGTAACCGATGTAATAAAGGAGCTAGACCATGGCAAGTAAGAGCGCGGACGTTCGTCCAAAGATCACCATGGCCTGCGTTGATTGTAAAGAACGCAATTACATCACTAAGAAGAACCGCCGCAACGATCCAGACCGGATGGAACTCAAGAAGTTCTGTCCGCGTTGCAAGTCTTCAACTCTTCACCGCGAAACTCGCTAATGCTCAATCCCGATTTGGTCGGGCGCACCTTTGAAGGTGGCGATTTAATTGAAATTTCTCAAGCGGATATAGATCTCTTTGCTAGCGTCATTGGCGAGCGCGATACCAGTGTTGCTCCTCCAACATTTTTAATTCGCAGCGCACTTGCGCAATATGAAAAAATACTTACCGCACCAGAAATCGCCCTTGATTGGTCGCGTTTAGTTCATGGCGCTCAGAAGCTTCTTCTGCACAGAGGCATAGTTGCGGGCGACATATTTCGCGCTTGCGCAACGATTGAAAGTTATCGGGTTCTCTCAGGTAATGAAATTCTCTCGGTGCGAACTGATTTTTCGAGCTCTAGTGAAATTATCGCTTCGACCTGGTCAACTTTGGTGGTCCGTGCATGAGCGTAGTTGGAGATGTATTACCTGAGCGTGTTGATTTAACACTTTACGGAACAATCACCCAGATCGATGGACCACTTATTAAATTAGATTTAAGCGCGACTTCTGCTGGAGTAAAAGTTTTAGCGATGGCTAAAGCCGTAATTTTGAACCCAAATCGCTAGCCTTTACCTCATGACCGAGTTATCCCAGTACACCAGTTTGCACGTTGGTGGTCCGGCGAAAGAGTTAATAAATGTTTCTACGGAGCAAGAAATCATCACAGCTATCGAGCGTGCGGGTGGCTCTCCCATTTTAATAATAGGGAGCGGAACAAATATTTTAGTAAGTGATTTAGGTTTTGACGGAGTAGTTATTCGCATTTCAAATAACTCTGTTCAAAGTGAAGTCGATGCTGGTAGCGGCACGACTTTAACAATCGGTGCTGGTGAAAATTGGGATGAGTTCGTTATAACCACAATCAACCGTGGTTTTGCAGGTCTCGAAACTTTAAGTGGCATTCCTGGAACTGTTGGTGCGGCTCCGATTCAAAATATTGGGGCGTATGGCCATGAGGTAAGTGAATTCATTACTCGTGTTCGTACTTATGACCGACAGAATAAAGCGATTCGCACTTTCACAAGTAGTGAATGCGAATTCACTTATCGAAATTCCCTCTTCAAGTCGCATCCAGATTGGTATGTTATTTTAGATGTTCAATTTCAATTGCGTATCGGAGAGTTCACTGCGCCAATTACATACACAGAGTTAGCCGGTAAATTAGGCATCAAAGTTGGCGAAAAGAGTTCAGTCATTGATGTGCGCCAAGCGGTTCTTGAACTGCGCGCCACGAAAGGCATGTTGTCATCGGATGATAAAGGTTCAGGGTCGGCTGGATCTTTCTTCACCAACCCAATTGTTAGCGCTGAGATTGCAGCGACCCTCCCGACCGAAGCGCCACGATGGCCATTAAGTGATGGTCGAATCAAAATATCGGCCGCTTGGCTTATTGAAAATTCTGGAATTCATAAAGGTGACCAACTCGGAGGTGCGCAAGTTTCAACGAAGCATGTTTTAGCGCTGATTAATTCAGGAAGTGCGACGGCAGCTGATATTGCCGAGTTAGCAAAGCGCGTGCGAAAGTTAGTTCAAGATACGTTCGGTATAACTTTAGAGGTGGAAGTTAATTTAATAGGGATCGAGATTTAACCCGCCGCTAGTAGCGCTTTGATGCGCCCGATACCTTCGACGATATCTTCATCGCTGGTGGCATAAGAAATGCGCAAATAACCCGAAGGACCAAAAGCTTCACCCGGAACTACTGCTACTTCTACCTCTTCCAAAATTAGCGTTGCTAACTCAGCTGAGGTTGTGGGTGTTTTACCACGAATTGTTTTACCGAGCACACCCTTTACTGATGGATATACATAGAAAGCACCAGTTGGGGTTGGACAATCAAAACCTGGAATTTCATTGAGTAAACCAACAATTAATTTACGGCGACGATTAAAAGCTTCGCCCATCTTGTGAACTGAAGTGAGATCGCCACTTACAGCAGCAATTGCTGCGCGCTGTGAAACATTTGATACGTTGGAAGTTAAATGCGATTGTAAGTTTGTAGCGGCTTTAATTACATCTTTTGGACCAATCATCCAACCCACGCGCCAACCAGTCATCGCATAAGTTTTTGCAACTCCGTTAAGGATTATGCAGGTATCTGCAAGTTCTGGAACTAGCACTGGCATGCTCGGCGCAGTTGCACCGTCGTATAACAAATGCTCATAAATTTCATCGGTGATAACCCAGATCTTATTTTTTAGCGCCCATTCACCAATTGCTTTAACTTGTGCTGGTGAATAGACCGAGCCAGTTGGGTTAGATGGTGAGCAAAAGAGCAGAGCTTTTGTTTTAGGTGTTCGCGCAGCTGCTAACTGTTCGACCGTTACCAAATAGTTTTGACTCTCATCTGCAAATACTTCGACGCTTTTCCCACCAGCTAATTTGATGCACTCTGGATAAGTCGTCCAATACGGAGTCGGCAATAAAACTTCGTCGCCTTCATCGATAATTGTTGCGAAAGCTTGGTAGACAGCTTGCTTTCCACCGTTGGTTACTAAAACTTGATCAGCAGTAATTTCATATCCAGAGTCACGTTTAGTTTTTATAACGAGCGCTTCGCGTAACTCCGGAAGTCCTGCCGTTGGTGTGTAACGATGGTTTGCAACAACGCTCGTTGCAGCCGCTGCCGCAGCAACAACATAATCTGGCGTCGGAAAGTCTGGTTCGCCGGCTCCGAAACCGATTACTGGTCGTCCGGCAGCTTTGAGCGCTTTGGCTTTTGCATCCACCGCTAAAGTGGCGGATTCTGCGATCGCTGCAATTCGTGCGGAAATTCTGCTCATGGCTCTCATTCTGCCGTATCTAAGGCTCGCCTCACGCGCGAGTTAGACCTGAAGGCACCTCAGCCTCTACACTTCAACGCTCACGACGGTTAAGGCTTGCTTTGGCGTGCTTGGCCGTTGTGCGAAGGGCAGTAGCTCAATTGGCTAGAGTTGCCGTCTCCAAAGCGGCCGGTTGGGGGTTCGAGTCCCTCCTGCCCTGCAAGTTAGACCGAAGCGCGAACCATAAAGAGAGAGAAGGACTACGCATGAGCGAAGTTGAACAAGTAGCTGAGAAGCTCGGTCTATTTGCGCGCGTTGGACTTTTTTATCGACAAGTTATAAACGAACTTCACAAAGTAGTTTGGCCAACTCGTCATCAGTTGAGCAGATACACCGTCGTTGTTCTCGTCTTCGTTACTTTCGTTATTGCCGTTGTCTCATTGATCGATCTTGTTTTTACAAAGATTGTCTTCTGGGTATTTGGATAAGGAAGAAAAATGAGCGACGAATTAAAACCTGATGCATTTGAGGCTGCTCTGGCCGCAGCTGCAGTAGTAGTAGAAGAAGTTGTTGCAGAAACTCCGCCGCCCAGTTCGACTGAGCCAGAACTTGCGCTCGCATCTGATGAAGATGGCGATATCGAATCTGATGAAAACGATCCAAACGCAGAATTTCGCCGCACTTTGCGCACCGCGCTGGGCGATTGGTATGTAATTCACTCATATGCAGGTTATGAGAAGAAAGTTAAAGGCAATCTCACCAACCGTATTTCTTCATTAAATATGGAAGATTTTATTTTCCAAATTGAAGTTCCTGAAGAAGAAGTTATGGAAATTAAGAATGGCCAGCGTAAGCAAGTTAAACGGAACATTTATCCAGGTTATGTCTTAGTTCGCATGGAGCTAACTGATGAATCATGGACAGCGGTCCGTAACACTCCAGGAGTTACTGGATTCGTTGGAAACGCGCATCATCCAAGTCCATTGGATATGGATGAAGTTGAAAAGATTTTGGCGCCACGCCCAGTTAAGAAATCAGACAAACTTGATATTCGAGTTCTTGATTTTGTAGTAGGCGAGTCAGTAACCGTTATGGACGGCCCATTTGCAACACTTCCAGCATCGATTTCCGAAATCATGCCAGAGCAGGCAAAATTAAAGGTCTTAGTTTCGATCTTTGGACGCGAAACACCAGTAGAACTTTCATTTGCACAAGTAGCGAAGATCTAAAGGAAAAGGGAAAACAAAATGGCAGCAAAGAAGAAGGTAACCGGATTCATCAAGTTGCAGATCCAAGCCGGCGCAGCAACACCGGCACCACCAGTTGGTCCTGCCCTCGGTCAACATGGTGTCAACATCATGGAATTCGTTAAGCAATATAACGCTGCCACTGAATCGCAAAAAGGTCAGATTATTCCGGTAGAGATTACTGTCTATGACGATCGCTCATTTACTTTCATCACCAAAACACCGCCAGCATCGCGTCTGATCTTGCAGGCCGCTGGCGTTGAAAAAGGTTCAGCAGTTCCGCACAAGACCAAGGTTGCAAGTATCACCAAGGCTCAAGTTGAAGAAATCGCACAAACAAAGATGGCTGACCTAAACGCCAATGACATCGTTGCGGCTTCATTGATCATCGCAGGTACTGCGCGTTCAATGGGAATCACTGTCTCCTAGTAAAAAAAAGTTTCTTTTTCTCAAATCGAGAAAGAGATGTGGGAGGACCGCGCTGGTTCGCTAACCACAACCGCTCGCTCGGATTTATCCGAGAGTTAGAAGGATGAAATGAAGCGTTCAAAGAACTACCGTGCAGCTGCAGAAAAAGTAAAGAAAGATCACCTTTACACACCTTTGGAAGCAGTAACTCTCGCGAAAGAAACTTCAACTGTTAAGTACAACGCATCTGTTGTAGTTGCACTTGTTTTAGGTGTCGATCCAAAGAAAGCAGATCAAGCAATCCGTTCAACAGTTAACTTGCCACACGGCACAGGAAAAACTGCACGCGTTTTGGTTTTCGCAAACGGGCAGCGCGCTGATGAAGCTCGCGCAGCCGGTGCTGACATTGTTGGTGGCGATGAATTAATTGAAGAAGTTGCAAATGGTCGACTTGATTACGATGCAGTTGTAGCTACGCCAGATTTGATGGGTAAAGTCGGTCGTCTTGGAAAGATACTTGGACCACGCGGTTTAATGCCAAACCCAAAGACTGGAACCGTGACTATCGATGTTACGAAAGCAGTTACAGATATCAAGGGCGGAAAGATTGAGTTCCGCGTTGATAAGAATTCCAACCTTCACTTCCTGATCGGGAAAACATCTTTTACTGCAGAACAATTAGCTGAGAATTACGCAGCAGCCATGGAAGAAGTTTTGCGCGCAAAACCAAGCTCTTCAAAGGGGCGCTATATCCAGAAGGCAGTTATTTCATCAACAATGGGACCTGGAATCCAAGTTGATCCAAACCTCATTCGCGAGCCATCAGCTAACTAAAGCAATGTGGATGATTAATTTCTTTCCATCTACCGTGTACAAGATTCTAAAATCACCGACACGAACGCGATAGCCTTCGCGGTTCGTTAATTTGGTGGAAGCTGGTGGGAATGGGTTCTCACTTAACAAGAGAAGTGCAGCATGAAGCCTTTTTTGATCTTTGTTGGATAACTTCGCAATTGCTTTAACTACACGGGGTTGTACCTGCAGCGTGTAGCCAATCAAAGCCAGCCAAGTTCTTTCTTTACTTGCTCCCACGGAAGTGGGGCAGAGTTTTGTGCCATAGCTGCATCGAAAGCAGCGATATCTTCGAGCTCTTCCATCGAGTCCAACATCTTCTCGTACTGCGAAGGGATGATGATTACGGCGATTGGTACTCCATGACGTGAGATTGTCACAGGCGCTTTTTTAGCTTTAGCGATTGTGGCTGCTAGATCTTCGCGGGCGAGTGAGATGCTGATATCGGTCATGAGTGAATTGTACACAATATCTCCTATATTGTACAAAGTAACTGGGCGTGAACCGATTTTGAGTTTGCTTCAGACTGGCCCTATTCTTTCCCCATAACCAAAGACCGCAGGTCTGGTTCAAACTGCAAGGAATGAACCAGAAAATGAGGAAAACCCTCGCCCGCGTAGGTGTTCACGATAATCCGTGCGCTCTTACGCGTCACGGATTTTTTCATTTTGCAAACCTTGGTCACTATGTATAAAGAAAGGTGAACCAAATGGCTCGCCCAGAAAAAGAAGCAGCAGTTGCAGCGCTAACGGAAGATTTCCGTACCGCTAAGGCAACCGTGCTCACCGAATATCGCGGATTAACCGTGACTTCAATGAAGCGACTTCGCCGCGCACTTGGTATGGATACCAAGTACTCAGTTGTGAAGAACACCCTTACAAAAATTGCAGCAAAGAACGCCGGGGTAGAGATCTCTGATGATCTTCTCGTTGGTCCATCAGCGCTTGCATTTATTAAAGGCGATCCAATCGCTGCCGCAAAAAGCTTGCGTGACTTTGCTCGTGAAAATCCACTTCTTGTAATCAAGGGTGGAATTTACGAAGGCAAGAGCATCACAAAAGAAGAGCTAATGAAACTTGCAGATCTCGAATCTCGCGAAGTTCTCTATGCCAAGCTTGCTGGCGTAATGAAGGGATCACTTGCTAAAGCAGCTCGCGTCTTTGATGCTTTTCGCATCAAGATGGAGACCGCTTCCCAACCATCGCCAAAGAGCGTTGCAGCAGAAGTTGTCGCTGTGACCGAAGTACCAGCTGAAGTAGCGACTACAGAAGTTGTGACCGAAGTACCAGCTGAAGTAGCGACTACAGAAGTTGTCGCTGTAACCGAAGAATTAACAACAGAAACAGAAGAGAAGGAATAAAAAATGGCAAAGTTAAGCACAGAAGATCTATTAAGCCAGTTCAAAGAAATGACTTTGGTTGAACTCTCAGAGTTCGTAAAGTCATTCGAAACTGAATTCGATGTAACCGCGGCTGCTCCAGTAGCAGCGGCAGCAGCAGGCGGCGCAGTAGTGGCAGAAGCGGCACAAGATGAGTTCACGCTTACTCTTGAAAGCGCTGGCTCAGCGAAGATTGCTGTTATCAAGGAAGTTCGCGCACTCAACTCAAGCCTTGGCTTGAAAGAAGCGAAGGATCTTGTCGATGCAGCTCCTACAGTCCTGATTGAAAACGGAACAAAAGAGGCGGTAGAGAAGGCAAAGGCTGCGCTAGAGGCAGCAGGAGCAACAGTTTCAGTCAAGTAATTTAAAGAGAAAACCCGCTCCTGACCAAGGTCAAGGGCGGGTTTTTCTTTGCCCACACTTTTCTCCAATTTACTGACAAAGGCGCGGTTTAGGGGTATAAGCCTGTCCGTTGGACAGAGGTGCCTCTGGCGCGGTACCCTTCACCTTCGCACAAATTCATCTATGGTCAGGGCATATAGCGGCTGAGACCTAATAGTTGTGCGCTTGGCAAAAACACCGTCTGGAAGGACATCTCTTGGCCGCGATTAAGAAAAGTTCAGTTGCACCACGCCGAATTTCATTCGCCAAGATCCGCGAACCTCTCGAAGTTCCTAATCTATTAGCGCTGCAAGTTGAAAGCGTTGATTGGTTATTAGGTAATGACGCATGGCGTTCACGTATCGCACTCTCTAATGCAAAGAATCGTGGCGAAATCCCAACAACATCTGGTTTGGAAGAAATCTTTGAAGAGATTTCACCAATCGAAGACTTCCAAGGATCGATGAGTCTTTCGTTCCGTGATCACCGTTTCGAGCCACCTAAGTATTCAATCGAAGATTGCAAAGAGCGCGATATGACTTATTCGCGACCACTCTTCGTAACCGCTGAATTTACTAACAACATCACTGGTGAAATTAAATCCCAAACTGTATTTATGGGCGAATTTCCAGTTATGACTGCTCGCGGTACTTTCGTAATTAACGGAACAGAGCGCGTTGTAGTTTCACAATTAGTACGTTCACCTGGAGTTTATTTCGACCGCACAATTGAAAAGACTTCAGATAAAGATGTTTACACTGCAAAAATTATTCCAAGCCGTGGCGCTTGGTTGGAATTTGAAGTTGATAAGAAAGATCTTGTTGGTGTTCGAATTGACCGCAAGCGCAAGCAATCAGTCACAGTCTTCTTAAAGGCACTTGGCTGGAGCGAAGAACAAATTCTGGAAGAGTTTGGTGAGTTCGATTCAATCCGTGCAACTCTTGAAAAAGATACCGTTAAGACACAAGGCGAAGCACTCCTTGATATTTATCGCAAACTACGTCCCGGCGAACCGCCAACAAAGGAAGCTGCACAGAACTTAATTGAAAACCTTTACTTCAACCCTAAGCGTTATGACTTGGCTAAGGTCGGTCGCTTTAAGGTTAATAAGAAGCTTGGTTTAGAGCTAGAACTTAAGAAGTCACTTCTTACAATTTCTGACATCGTTGCGACTCTTCGCTACTTAGTAGCTCTGCACCGCGGAGATCTATTGATGGAGTACGGCCGCGAAGTACGGGTAGAAAAGGACGATATCGATCACTTCGGTAACCGTCGTCTCCGCACAGTTGGTGAATTGATTCAGAACCAAGTTCGTATCGGTTTATCACGTATGGAGCGCGTTGTGCGCGAACGTATGACAACTCAAGATGTCGAAGCGATTACACCGCAGACTTTGATTAACATTCGTCCAGTAGTTGCATCGATTAAGGAGTTCTTTGGAACTTCTCAGTTGTCACAATTTATGGACCAAACAAATCCACTCTCTGGCTTAACTCACAAGCGTCGTTTATCAGCTCTTGGGCCCGGCGGTCTCTCACGTGATCGCGCTGGCTTCGAAGTTCGTGACGTTCACCCATCGCACTACGGTCGTATGTGTCCAATCGAAACTCCGGAAGGTCCAAACATTGGTCTTATCGGTTCGCTTGCAACATATGCTCGAGTAACTGCTTTTGGTTTCATTGAAACTCCTTATCGCAAAATTTCAAAGGGTCGCGTAACCGATCAAGTTGATTACTTAACAGCTGATGAAGAAGATGAACACGTCATTGCTCAAGCGAATGCTCCGCTAACAAGCAACAACCACTTCGCAGAAGAGCGCGTACTGGTACGTCGTCGTGGCGGAGAAGTCGAATACATTCTTGCTGAAGAAGTTGATTACATGGACGTTTCACCGCGCCAAATGGTTTCTGTTGCAACAGCAATGATTCCGTTCCTTGAGCACGATGATGCTAACCGCGCGCTGATGGGTTCTAACATGATGCGCCAGTCAGTTCCTTTGATGCGTGCAGAAGCGCCACTTATCGGTACTGGTATGGAGTTCCGCGCTGCAGTTGATTCAGGCGATGTTGTTACTGCCAGCAAAGCTGGCGTGGTTACTGAAGTATCTGCCGATGAAGTTAAAGTTATGGCAGATGATTCGACTTACCAAACATATTCACTTCATAAGTTCACTCGTTCTAACCAAGGAACTTCTTACAACCAGAAGGTTATAGTCTCTGAAGGTCAGCGCCTTGAAGTTGGCTCTGTAATTGCAGATGGACCATGTACCGATCTCGGTGAAATGGCGCTCGGCAAGAACTTACTCGTGGCATTTATGTCATGGGAAGGCTACAACTATGAAGATGCGATTATTTTGTCGCAGCGCTTAGTTCAAGACGATGTCTTGACCTCTATTCACATTGAAGAGTACGAAGTTGATGCGCGCGACACCAAACTTGGTGCCGAAGAAATCACTCGCGATATTCCAAACGTTTCAGAAGAAGTTCTCTCTGATCTAGATGAGCGCGGAATTATTCGCGTCGGCGCCGATGTTGTTCCTGGCGATATCTTGGTTGGAAAAGTAACTCCAAAGGGAGAAACTGAACTAACACCTGAAGAGCGTTTGCTCCGTGCAATTTTCGGCGAGAAAGCTCGTGAAGTTCGCGATACCTCACTTAAGGTTCCGCACGGTGAATCAGGGAAAGTTATTGGCGTAAAGATCTTCGAATCAGAGGAAGGTTTTGAACTTGCCGCTGGCGTTAACCAATTGGTTCGCGTCTATGTCGCACAGAAGCGCAAGATTCAAGATGGAGACAAGCTTGCTGGTCGCCACGGTAATAAAGGTGTTATCTCAAAGATTCTTCCAGTGGAAGATATGCCATTCCTTGAAGATGGAACTCCGATCGATGTAATTCTTAACCCGCTCGGTGTACCTGGACGTATGAACATTGGTCAGGTTCTTGAAATGCACTTGGGCTGGGTGGCAAAAACTGGTTGGGATCTAAGCGGCATCGATGAGGCATGGCAGAAGCACCTTAAAGAAATTGGTGCAGAAAAGGGAGCTCCGGGAACCAAAATTGCAACACCAGTATTTGATGGCGCACTTGAAGCGGAAATTTCTGGGCTGCTAGGAAGCACGCTGGCAAACCGCGATGGCATCCAATTAGTTGGAACTAGTGGAAAGGCGCGTTTATTCGACGGCCGTTCAGGAGAGCCATACCCGACTCCGATTTCAGTTGGATATATGTATATCTTGAAGCTGCACCACTTGGTAGACGACAAGATTCACGCACGTTCAACCGGTCCTTACTCAATGATTACACAACAACCCCTTGGTGGAAAAGCTCAGTTCGGTGGTCAGCGATTTGGTGAGATGGAAGTGTGGGCACTTGAAGCTTATGGTGCTGCTTACACTCTCCAAGAGTTGCTCACTATTAAATCTGACGATGTGCTTGGTCGCGTAAAAGTTTACGAAGCAATTGTTAAAGGTGAAAATATTCCTGAACCGGGCATTCCTGAATCATTCAAGGTGCTTATAAAAGAAATGCAATCACTCTGTCTAAATGTTGAAGTTCTTTCATCAGAAGGCATCGCAATTGAATTGCGCGATACAGATGAAGAAGTATTCCGTGCCGCCGAAGAGCTAGGCATCAACTTGTCAAGAGTTGAGCCAAGTTCTGTAGAAGAAATTTAAGGAGCGAATCAATTATGTTAGATGTCAACTTCTTTGATGAACTACGGATCGGCCTAGCATCGGCTGAGAATATTCGTGATTGGTCTTTTGGCGAAGTAAAGAAGCCAGAAACAATCAACTACCGCACACTCAAGCCAGAGAAAGATGGACTCTTCGACGAGAAGATTTTCGGACCAACTCGTGACTGGGAATGTTATTGCGGTAAATACAAGCGAGTGCGATTTAAGGGAATTATTTGTGAGCGTTGTGGGGTTGAAGTAACTCGCGCAAAAGTTCGTCGCGAACGCATGGGTCACATCGAGCTAGCGGCTCCGGTAACTCACATCTGGTACTTCAAAGGCGTACCTAGTCGTTTAGGTTATTTGCTAGATCTTGCGCCAAAAGATTTAGAAAAAGTTATTTACTTTGCTGCTTATATGATTACTGAAGTTGATGCCCAAGCGCGTGAAGAAGATATGCCACAACTTGAAAAGAAGTTAGGCAACGATCGCAAGAAGATCGAAACTCGTCGCGATGTAGATCTCGACACACGCGCTAAGAAACTTGAAGCGGACATCATCGAGCTAGAAGCAGAAGATGCTAAATCAGATGTAAAGCGCAAAGTACGCGAAGCGGCAGAACGCGAACTCAAAGGAGTACGCGATCGGGCAGAGCGCGAACTTATTCGTTTGGAAGATGTCTGGACTCGCTTTAAGAACTTGAAGGTTCAAGATCTCGAAGGTGATGAAAACCTCTACCGCGAAATGCGCCTTCGCTATGGAATGTATTTCAAGGGAGACATGGGAGCCGCTGCCATCAAGCGCCGCCTAGAAACCTTCGATCTTGAAGCTGAATACAAAGTACTTATAGACCTTTCTGAAAATGGAAAAGGTGCAAAGAAGACCCGTGCGATTAAGCGCTTAAAGGTTGTCAATGCATTTATGACAACTAGCAATAAGCCAGCATCAATGGTGCTCGATTGCGTTCCCGTCATTCCACCGGATTTGCGTCCAATGGTTCAACTCGATGGTGGTCGCTTTGCGACTTCTGACTTAAACGATTTGTATCGCCGCGTAATCAACCGTAACAACCGTTTGAAGCGTCTTGCTGATCTCAATGCACCAGAAATTATCGTTAATAACGAAAAGCGTATGTTGCAGGAAGCAGTTGATGCGCTATTTGATAATGGTCGTCGTGGTCGCCCAGTTACAGGTCCAGGAAACCGCGCGCTTAAGTCACTCTCCGACATGCTTAAGGGAAAGCAAGGTCGCTTCCGTCAGAACTTGCTCGGAAAGCGCGTTGATTATTCAGGCCGTTCGGTAATTGTTGTTGGTCCTCAGCTGAAGTTGCATCAATGCGGTCTGCCAAAGCAGATGGCACTTGAACTCTTCAAACCATTCGTAATGAAGCGACTTGTTGACCTTAACCACGCGCAGAACATTAAATCTGCAAAGCGCATGGTTGAACGTGCACGTCCAGTTGTATGGGATGTTTTGGAAGAAGTTATTGCCGAGCACCCAGTACTTCTAAACCGTGCACCCACTCTTCACCGTTTAGGTATCCAAGCTTTCGAACCGCAATTAATTGAGGGTAAAGCAATTCAGATTCACCCACTCGTTTGTACCGCCTTTAACGCGGACTTCGACGGTGACCAGATGGCAGTTCACTTGCCGCTCTCTCCTGAAGCCCAAGCCGAAGCTCGTATCTTGATGCTCTCTTCAAATAACATCTTGTCACCTGCTAACGGTCGCCCAATTACAACTCCTACTCAGGACATGGTTCTTGGTCTCTATTACTTGACCATGGTTGGAGAAGGAGAAATTGGCGAAGGCCGCGCCTTTGGTTCTATCGCTGAAGCGATTATGGCTTACGACCAAGACTCGGTTTCATTGCAAGCCAGAATAAAGATTCGCCTTACACCTACTGGTGAAACTTGCGCAACAACGCTCGGTCGCGCACTATTTAATGAAGCCCTACCTGCTGATTTCCCATTTGTTGACATTGATGTCACAAAGAAGCAACTTGGTGGAATTGTCGAGAAGTTGGCTGAGTTCTATCCAAAGGTCGTAGTCGCTCAAACTCTCGATGCACTTAAAACGCTTGGTTTCCATTGGGCAACACGTGCCGGTGTAACTATCGGTATCGAAGATGTGGTATCTCCTCCCCGTAAGCGCGAAATTCTGGAAGGCTATGAAATAGAAGCCGACAAAGTTCAATCGCAATATGAAAAGGGACTCATCACCGACGACGAACGTCGTCAGGAGTTGATCGAGATCTGGACTAAGGCAACTGCCGAAGTGGGTAAAGAGATGGAAGAAAACTTCCCTAAGCTCAACCCAATTTGGATGATGGTCTATTCAGGTGCTCGTGGAAACATGATGCAGATCCGTCAGATTGCAGGTATGCGCGGGCTGGTAGCTAACCCAAAGGGTGAAATTATTCCACGCCCAATTAAATCTAACTTCCGCGAAGGTCTCTCAGTACTTGAGTACTTTATTTCTACTCACGGTGCTCGTAAAGGTCTGGCAGATACCGCACTTCGTACCGCTGACTCGGGTTACTTAACTCGTCGTCTCTGCGATGTTGCGCAAGATGTAATTATTCGTGAAGAAGATTGCGGAACCGAACGCGGATTTACTTTGAAGATTGCAACTCGTGAGGCGATTGGTGGAAACTTAATTAAACACGATCATGTTGAAACCTCTGTCTACGGTCGCACTTTGGCTAACGATGTTGAAGTTGATGGCAAAGTAATAGCTCGCGCTGGTTCAGATCTTGGCGATCGAGCCATCGATGAATTAGTAGCAGCCGGCGTAGACGAATTGAAGATTCGTTCCGTTCTTACTTGTGATAGCAAGGTCGGACAGTGCGCAGCATGTTACGGTCGCTCCCTTGCAGCAGGACAACGTGTTGCAGTCGGTGAAGCCGTCGGAATCATTGCAGCACAATCAATCGGTGAACCAGGTACACAGCTCACAATGCGTACTTTCCACACTGGTGGTGCTATTCACGATTCAGTTGACATCACGCATGGTCTTCCACGTATCGTCGAACTCTTCGAAGCGCGCACGCCTAAAGGTGTTGCACCAATCGCAGAAGCTGCAGGAGTAATTTCATTCCGCGAAGATGCAAAGGGTAAGAAGATTATTGTTACTTCAGATGAT
>JBCKHR010000013.1:0-31045 GCA_038905755.1 Candidatus Planktophila sp. | reverse complement strand
GCGTAACAGAAGATGCCAGAGGTCTGTTAGAGCGTGGCACAACCCGAACGGTAAAAATGGGCAAATCTGGCCAACAAAGAATGGAAGATTTAACAGTATTCATTGAAAGCTACGCGCCAGCCCCAAGAATGATAGTTTTTGGGGCAATCGACTTTGCCAGCGCGGTGGCCCGAATTGGGAAATTCTTAGGCTACTACGTTGTTGTCTGTGATGCTCGTGCTCTCTTTGCTACTAAAAAAAGATTCCCTGATGCTGATGAAGTTGTAGTTGATTGGCCCCATCGATATTTGTCAAAAATAGAAATAGATGAGCGAACCGCTATTTGCGTGCTCACCCATGATCCGAAATTCGATGTACCTCTTTTGGAAATCGCACTTCGCACTTCAGCCGGATATATCGGTGCAATGGGCAGCCGGCGAACTCATAATGATCGGTTAGAGCGATTGCGCGAAATTGGATTGACCGAGGCAGAACTCGCCAGATTGCACTCACCAATTGGATTAGATTTGGGTGCTCGAACACCAGAAGAAACTGCAGTTTCAATAGCCGCTGAAATTATTTCAAAGCTTTGGGGAGGTTCTAAACAATCACTATCAAGTTCTGCTGAACTTCCAATTCACCGCCAAACTCTTGCAAGTGAAACCGACCAAGCTCCTAAAATAAATTAAGGCTGCCTAACGTGGTCACCGCCATGAATTTGGTCTAAGGCATGAAGAAGAATCGGTTCAAGAACTTCCAGGCCATCTTTCACGCCACCTAAAGAGCCAGGTAGGTTAATAATCAAGCTCTCTTTTGCGATTCCAGCGATTCCGCGCGAAAGGATTGCAGTCGGGACACCGCGGGCAACTCCAAACGCGCGAATTGCTTCAGCAATCCCCGGCGATTCACGGTCAATAACTCGTTTGGTCATTTCAGGTGTCAAATCATTCGGTGTGTGACCGGTACCGCCCGTTGTAATCACTAAATCGACGCCGTTTTCAACAAAACTTCTCAACTGCTTTTCAATTTCCGTTCCATCTGGGACAACTACTGGGGCAGGAACCTCAAGACCTAGCGCTAATAAAGATTTAACTATCTCCGGTCCAGAGGTGTCCTCCCAAATTCCAGCAGCTGCACGAGTGGAAATTGTTAAAACCCTTGCGCTGTATTTTCGTACAGGTTTCATGCTGAATTCACCCATTCATCAGTGCCATCTGTAAAAAATTGGTGCTTCCACAAAGGTAATAGCTCTTTTACTCGCCTAACTGCATCAGAACAAGCAGCAAAGGCTTCAGCGCTGTGCTGGGCGGCAACAACGACTCCAAGTGCTGTCTCGCCAATCGATAGTTTTCCGTATCGATGCGCAATATAGAGGGACTCAATTTTGTGATCAGCGACAATTTCGCGCGCAATTTGTTTCAATACAGCATCAGCACTTGGGTGGGCCTCATAGTCGAGCGAGAGAACGCTTCTATTGTGATCGTAGTTTCTAACGTCACCGCAAAATATAACCGCAGCGCCACTGGTAGGCGCCATCGCAGACTTTCGCATTAATTCAATATCTATCGGTGTTTCCGTAACCGAAGTCCAAATTTTTACTTGGTTCAATTTCGAATCCAGTCACCATTTTTACCACCGCTTTTTTCAACTAAACGTATCTCCGTAATACTTGCATGACTATCAATCGACTTAATCATATCTATAACAGCTAGCGCACCGACTGCAACAGCAGTAAAGGCTTCCATTTCTACACCAGTTCGGTCTGTTGTCTTTACAAATGCAGAAATTTCTATGCCATCTTCCAACAGAACATATTCCATTTCAATCCCAGTAATTGCCAATGGGTGACATAATGGGATCAATTCGGAGGTTTTTTTAGCTCCCATAATCGCGGCTATGCGCGAGACATCAATAACATTTCCTTTGGAAACTGCATTTTCTGCAATCAAATTACCAACCTGCTCCGAGTGCAAAACTTTTCCGCTAACTTTTGCCGTTCGCACCGTGACTGCGCGATCGGTAACATCCACCATTTGAGCATCACCCTCTGCATTGACGTGAGTGAGGGGCGAGTTTGAGGGAGTTGATTTCACAGCACTACCCTAACATTTAAGGCAAGCCGCAGTAATTCAAAAATCAAAAGCGAGCCAGCGAACCAAGCTACCAGCATCACCCATTCCCGGCTCTATTAAGGCAAAACCTCCTGAACTTGCCACCCCGCGCAGCATGGCTGAATTCAAGTATTGGGCGGGTGTGAATCCATTAACGCTTAACACTCCTGGTATTAGTTTTGCAAAATCAGATTGGGTAGAGATCTTTTCGGTAAGTTCAACATAAATTTCAGCTTTCGGAGCCACTCCACTCATGGATTCCAAAATTGGCTTACCAAAAGAAATAAACGCAGCTAGGGCAGATTGCGGATTTCCCGGTAAAGCTAAAAATGGAATTTGTGAATTGCCATTATTAATTTCAGCTAGCAAAAGATGATAGCCGGGCCGAACTTTAACTCGATCCAGCAAATATTTTCCTGAGAACTCTTCGATTACTGGTTTCACAAAATCTCGGGGGCCATCAGCAGTTCCGCCAGTTGTGATAATTAGATCCACCGTGCCCATGATTTCATTGATTTCTGAAGTAAATAACATTAGATCATCCTTGATAAATTTAGCTATGTGAATATCAGCGCCGTGCGAATTTAATATTGCGGGAAACTGGACCCCTAATGAATCTCGAATTGTTCCCTGCTTTGGAATACCCGAATGGATTAGTTCGTCACCTAAAAAGAAAAGCGCAACTCTTGGTCTAGTAAATACTTTAACTTTGTCATGACCTGTAGCTGCCAAGAGTCCAATTAAAGGGGGTGTGACTCTCGTACCAAGTTTCGCAAAAACTTCTCCATTTTTGCATTCTGCACCTGATGGACGAATGTGATTACTGGTCTGCGCAGCTCCAGAAACTAACGCCCCATCAACTTCGGCGTTCTCCCAAGGAAGTATTGCTTCCCCGCCTTTTGGAATTACTCCACCTGTAGCAATTTTCATACATTGCCATACTTGTAGCTCTTGATTAGCTATGAAACCGGTGGCAACTTCCCCAACAATTTTCCAAGGAGCACTTCCATTTACCACCCAGCCATCCATAGCGCTTGTGTCATAGGCTGGAAGATCACATAGCGCAGAAATATCGGAAGCGATAATCCTTAAATTACTTTCACTTAGCGGAACTTCTTCTACCCTAACTGGGTTAAAAGAGCGTTTAACTTTCTCGCGCGCTTCAAGCCAAGAACTTTCGTGCATTTCAGTACCCTCCGTTATTTTGACTTAAGAACCTCAATCGCTTCCGCAAGAATTGAAATTGCGATTTCATTTGGTGTGTTCGCGCGAATATTGTATCCAGCAGGTCCATAGACTCTAGATACATCTGTAATATTTCTATATGCCAACCATTTAGTTCGATTTGCTTGCATCTTCTCCGAGCCAAGTGCGCCTATGTATCCAACTTTGCTCGCTAGCGCTGCTGCCAAGCAACCGCTTGAAGTTTCAATATCATGTCCCATAACTACAACACAATCTATTTCTGACAAACTAGTAACTAGACCTGTGAAATGTTGTACTCGAGGATCACATGAAACTTGCCAACCAAGCAATTTTGCATGCTCACTTAACGCATCTGCGATTGGACCATTGCCAGCAATTACTAATTTAGTGACTGGCCAAATTATTGTGACAATCTTCCCGTTTATTTCAGTAACTTGAGTCTGACTCTTTAGAAATTCAATTGCGATTTCACCACCAGCATCTTGAATATTGGATGCTGAAAATACTTCCGAAGAAACTAACTCGTCATCTTTGAATTCACACAAAAGCGCTAAAGGTTTTCGCATCTGTAGAAGTGGCCATAACTCAGAAGGTAGCTCTGTCGATGGTGCAATAATAAATTTCGCTTCTGAATTTACTGGTAATCCAGATGTCATTGCTTCTGCTGGACCTAATAAGAATTTGACCAATCGTCCAGTACTGAGATTTCTGCTTGCAAAATCAATAATTGGGCCATCGAAACCACCGCCAGCAACAAATCCTATTCGGCCACCGCCAGGAGTTATCGCAATAGCTTGGCCAATAAAGTTAGGATCAAGATCCTGCGCTGAAATTAACCAAGCAACATCGGCACGCGTTCCTGAACGTAAGCACGCACTTACTGCTAGAGAAATTTCATACACGCGGGTACTATAGCAATTGGATAAGAAAGATGGGATGTGCAGGAGGTTTGAAAAATTCAATCAAGTGACTTCATTATCGCGTTTCTTTTATTTCTTGGCGCCATTCTTTACACTTCAGTAGGGCACGCGGGTTCATCGGTGTACATCGCAATCATGTCACTCTTTAATTTACCCGCTCCAGTTATAAAACCGACTGCACTAACGCTAAATATTTTGGTTTCCTCTTTTACTAGCCTTCGTTACATCAAGGCAAAACTAATTGATGTTAAAATGTTGGTGCCCCTCTGTATCGGTTCTATCCCTATGGCTTTTTTGGGTGGTCATCTTCAACTTCCTACTAATTTATTTAAAACTCTGCTCGGATTAATATTGATTTTTGCTGGACTTGGCTTTTTCTTCAAACCAAGGCTTAGAATTAATGCGCAAATAGTTCGACCAAACGTAATCCTTTTATTTATAACTGGAGCAACTATCGGTTTCATTTCGGGTCTAACTGGCACTGGGGGCGGAATCTTTCTATCACCCATTGTGCTAGCTTTTGCATGGACAGCAGTTAGATCTGCATCCGGAACTGCCGCTGTTTTCATCTTTCTGAATTCAGTCTCTGGTTTGCTAGGGAATATTTCATCAATCTCAAAGATTCCAAACACAATTCCGCTTTTTGCGCTCGCTGTTCTACTTGGTGCAATTATTGGCACTCAATTCGGAATTAAAAATTTTTCAAATACCGCAATTAAGCGAGCCTTAGGTGCAGTTCTCATCATCGCCGGCCTTAAATTGTTTTTTCATTTGTAAAAATAATTGCATAGAATCGTGTACCATCAACTCACACGGGAGTTCAGTAATACTGGACTGAGAGGAAGACTCCATAGTCTTCGACCGTCGAACCTGAAATGGGTAATGCCACCACAGGGAGACCACTCAAGCCCGTGCCTCTTCTCTTATGAAAGGGCACTGCTATACACATGAAAATCTCACGCAAAATTCTTATACCTCTATCCTCAATCCTTGTTGTCGGACTTGTCGTTACCGTCATCAATATAACTGGCGGCAAGGGACCCAAAGAAGTTGTGCTGGTAACGCACGATTCATTTGTAATGAGCAAAGAACTCATTGCAGATTTCGATAAGACATCTGGCTACACACTCAATCTTATAAAAGCTGGAGATACTGGCAGTCTTACCAATCGCTTAATCCTTACTAAAGGAGTTCCGATTGCTGATGCAGTATTTGGCATTGACAATACTTTTGCTGACCTTGCAACCAGTAATGACCTTATCGATGGTTCGCTAACCGCAATTGACTTCGGAGATGTTTGTTTTAATTACGATAAGTTCTGGTTTGCAAATCAGAAGATTGCTCCACCTACTTCGGTGAAACAATTGATTGAGCCGACCTACCAAGGCTTGACGGTCATTTCGAATCCCAATACATCATCGCCTGGGTTGTCATTCCTGGCTGCTTCAATCGAAATATTCGGAGAATCAGATTGGCAAAGTTACTGGAAGTCTTTGAAGAACAATGGTGTAAAAGTTAGCTCTGGTTGGTCGGACGCCTATTTTGTAGACTTTTCCGGATCGAGCGGAAAGGGTGCTTACCCAATTGTACTTAGCTACGCTTCTTCACCAGCTGCTGAAGTGCGTGACGACGGCCAATCACAGACTGCAAGCATTATGGATGGTTGTTTCCGACAGACCGAGTACGCAGGTGTATTGAAAAATGCAAAGAACCCACTGGGCGCTGCTGCAGTAGTTAAGTACTTGCTCAGTTCGAAGTTTCAATCATCGCTTCCGGAGGCCATGTATATGTATCCAATCGTTAAGGACACTCCTCTCCCAGAAAAATGGGAGAAGTTCGCGACGCTAGCCACACGTACCTACGGCGACACTCTAAACATTGAGATCAACCGGAAATCATGGCTTACGCAATGGACTGCCATCTTTAACTAATTGCAACAGTTATGAATAATCGATCAAACCTAGTGGCCCTCTGGACTGGCTCGCTGCTCTTTATTGGCGTGCTCTTCTATTGGCCACTAGGAAAGATTGTTGCTATGGGGCTCCATGGTGACTGGCTCTTGGCAATTTCTACCCCAAGAGTGTTATCAGTTCTTTGGTTCACTATCTGGCAGGCGGTGCTCTCAGCGTTACTTACTCTCGCACTTGGCATCCCTGGTGCGTATCTGCTTTATAACAAGAAATTTCCAGGACAGCGCTTCGTTCGAGCTTTGATCACCGTTCCGTTTATACTTCCGACGATTGTTGTTGCAATTGGTTTCACCTCACTTCGGCAACTTCCACTACTCTCCAACTTGCTCTACGGCCACTCTGTTGTGCCAGCAATTATTTGTGCTCATATATTTATGAACTACTCAATCATTGTGCACATTGTTGGCGGTGCATGGACAACTCTTGACCCAAGCACCGAATCTGCCGCTGCGTTGGACGGCGCAGGGCGCTTTCGCACTCTGTGGAGCATCACTTTGCCACAGTTAAAATCGGCGGTCATCTCGGCTACAGCTTTGGTCTTTCTCTATTGCACAACAAGTTTTGGAATCATTCTTGTTCTTGGTGGAGGAATTGTTAACTCCATCGAAACTGAAATCTTTATTGCAGCAACGCAATACCTTGATCTACCGAAAACTTCAGGGCTTGCACTGATTCAAACGGCTCTTACCATTATCGTATTTATAGTGGCTCAACGCGTTGTACGTAACTCAGCGATGCTAGAAGAGGTGCAAGCGGCTACTTCACGTTCTCGGGTGGACCGTCGTGATTGGCCAGCGGTGCTGCTCACGGGGTTCTTACTGCTATTCCTTATTATTTTGCCGATAGCCACTGTCTTTGTCCAAGCATTTACTCATGGAAATATCTTTTCATTAGTAAATTTTGCCAACCTCTCCGGAAATGGGGCGCGTGACTTACTCAGCATCACAGTAGGCCAGGCTGCTCAAAACACAGTACGCAATATGGTTATCTCGAGCGCGCTGACTTTAATTATTGGATTAACGGTTCTCTTCCTACTGACGCGACGTACTCGAAAAAGAAATATCTATATATTTCAACGGGTTACGGATATTCTTTTTCAACTCCCGCTCGGAGTCTCAAGCGTTGTACTCGGATTTGGTTATCTTATTTCTTTTAGTGGCGGTCCGCTTCCACTAAGGGCCAGTTGGCTGGTTACACCACTGGTTCAGTCACTACTTGCGATACCGTTGCTAATTAGGTTTATCCATCCTGCTCTGCAAGCTATAGACAGTGAACTTCGAGATGCAGCAGAAACAGATGCCGCAACAACGAGTCAAATCTGGTGGCTCATCGAAGTACCAATTATTCGTGGTGTCATTGCAACTGCAGCTGCCTACACAGCAATCATCTCCATCGGAGAATTTGGTGCAGCTAGTTTTCTTGCATATGGCGATCAAGGTACTTTGCCCACAGTGCTTTATCAGTTGATCGCCAGACCGGGTGGCGAGAATTATGGAATGGCAATGGCTGCTAGCGCCATATTGATAGCAATTGCCTTTCTTCTTGTCTACCTTGTCACTCTCTCTTATTCACCTCGCAGGCCGAGCAAATCCCCAGCCTATTGGGGCTCAGGATCAACTCCAGCGTAGCTCCGTTCGGTGGTCGTTGGCACTGGCACATTCGTTGGCACTGGCACATTCGTTGGCACTGGCACGTTCGTGGGTGTTGGGGTTGGGGTTGGGGTTGGGGTTGGGGTTGGGGTTGGGGTTGGGGTTGGGGTTTCTAAAGGTGTCGGTATTCCGATTTCTATATTTATGAGACCACAATCAGATACAGCCTTAGTAAGAGTCTCTGCCTCTACTGAATCAACTGTGAGACTGTACTTATATTTAACCGTAATCCAATTTGCGATATATCCGCATTGGTCTTTAAGTGGCAACCAACTGCTTGGGTCTTTGTCGCCTTTTTGTCTATTTAATCCAAGTGATACTGCAACGAGTGCCGTTGGTTCTGTTAAATCATTTGCGTAATTTTGTCGCTGAAGTGCACTCCACGCCCACGCACCAGAGCGCCAAGCTTCTGCAAGAGGAACTAGATGGTCAATATCTAATGCAGAGTCTTTTGTATAAGAAATACCATCGTATGGACTAATCCATTCACCACCCGTGAGAACACATTTTGCGCCCTTTGTTGGTTTAACTACCGCTTCTTCAATTAGAACTTCTTTCCGGGTATTACATCCATTCTTATCTGCATCTATCCATAGTTTAAATAGTGACCTCTTATAACCAGTTAGATGGTCTGCGGCAACTGTTAATTGGATTATCTCAGCGGTGGCTGAGTGGATTGGTACAGCAGATATTGAGATTACTAAAAGAAAGGCAAGAAACGCGCGCTTCATTTTCTAACTCTAGCCAACTCTTATACCCTGGCCCAGATAGTTGGTAAGTTTTAAAAAAGTTAAAAACAAAATTGTTAAATAGATGAATTAACTAAAAGTCCGGACTGGACGAACGTAGGCGGCGTCGCTCTTAACGTAGCTGTCCTGGGACCCGACGTTGAAGCTCTGGAGCCACGCGACGTACGCGTCGTACTCAGAGGAACTCCAATAGGCGCCGGCAACAAAACCCGCCGTTGGCGCGCTACTGCCAGTACATGCACTTCTGCTCTGCGCCTGCTCTTTTGCATACATACAGAGTTGATTGAGTTCTTCCTGTGATGGTAGGAACCAGTCGGAGTATGTTATTGAGTTATTAATCCTTGAGTAGGCATGAGCCGAAAATGCGGCCCCGGATGTGCAGGTTAATAACATCTCGGCGGTGTTTGCCGCGCCGGTGCCAATTGCCGTGCCACTGGCTCCCAATAAAGTGGCGGTGTCTGAGCACCATATCTTGATGGAATCTAGATCGGCGGGTGCGGCTTCGAAATATTTACCCGTCGGGTTATCTGGGCTTGATGGCGTGATAAAGATTATTCCACCAGCAGGACCGGTATCGCCAATGGCATAAGTAGATGCTGCTCCAGATGGTAATGGCTTGGTCGCAGATTTGATCGCCCACCCCGAGAGAATAATGAGAAGAATGAGAAGAGAGAAGATAACTATTTTCTTGGTAACCATTTTTACTGCCATAGTTTGATTTTAGCGGTATCGCGGTGCGTGGAGTCGTTGAAATCACGCTCAGAATTGCGGCAATTATGGTTACTGCGAGGTAAAGGGATACCTTAGGAGCGGAGGCAGAAAAATCGCCTTTTCAACTCTCTATAAAGGAGCGCAGACCCGTGGCCGATAGCAGTTTCGACGTAGTGTCCAAGATTGACCGGATGGAGCTCGATAACGCCATTAATCAGGCGGTCCGTGAAGTTGATACCCGATTTGATTTCAAAAACACTGGCGCTAAATTAGAAATGGTGAGCGAGAAAATCGCTATCGAGGCCGATACTGAAGAGCGCGCCAAAGCTGCCCTTGATGTACTCAAAGATAAAATGGTTAAGCGTGGAGTATCACTTAAATTTATTGATCCGCAAGATCCGCAACTGTCAGGGAAGATTTACAAAATTTCGGTTCCGCTAAAAGAGGGAATCACAACTGAAAACGCTAAGAAAGTTGCAAAGTTTTTGCGCGATGAAGGCCCTAAATCTCTTAAATCTCAAATTCAAGGTGATGAACTTCGAGTAACGTCTAAGAGTCGAGATGATCTACAAGCGGCGATGGCAATGATTAAAGAAGCTTCTTGGGATTTTGCAGTTCAATTTACGAACTTTAGATAATTGAACCGCTATAAGTTAGGTCTTCTCTTTGGGGTAGCCGCATATGTAATATGGGGCGTATTCCCGTTGTATTGGCCGCTGCTCATGCCAGCGAACGCTTTTGAAATTGTTGCTCACCGTGCGGTGTGGACTTCAGTTTTCTGCGTAATAGCTTTAGCTTTTACTAAACAATTGAAAGCAACTTATTTGCTAATGAAAGAGCCAACGGTCTTTCTAAGACTGGCATTAACTTCGATTTTGATTTCAATCAATTGGGTTGTTTATATCTGGGCGACTAATTACGGCCACGTGGTCGAGGCCTCTCTTGGTTATTACATCAATCCTTTAGTCATGATCGCAATTGGCATAATTCTCTTTAAAGAGAAGATGCGTAAATTACAGTGGCTGGCCATTGCAATTGCCGCAACAGGAGTGATGATTCTGACGATTAGCTATGGGCGCTTGCCGTGGGTTGCACTCACTTTGGCGCTCTCTTGGGGTGCATATGGTGGAATGAAAAAACATTTGAATTTAGGGGCGCTGCAAGGTTTGGCCATTGAAACCGCGATAATGACCCCTTTTTATGGGGCTTACTTAATCTGGTTAGGTGTTGCGGGAACTGGTCAATTTGGTTTGCATATCGGTTTAACGACGCTTCTCCTCAGTGCTGGAATTGTCACTGCAATTCCGCTGCTCTTGTTTAATGGTTCTACAACTCGATTGCCGTACACAGTCATTGGTTTGTTGCAGTACATAACTCCAACAATTCAATTTTCAATCGGGGTATGGGTGCGTCACGAAGCAATGCCTACTGCCCGATGGGTCGGATTTATTATTATTTGGATTGCGCTGATTGCACTTGCTATTGATTTAATTAAATCAAGCCGTACGGTCGATAACAGCATCGCACAAGGAAAATAGCGCACCGGTGGCATCACATAGCGGCAACGGTCCAAGGCTGGCGCGGGCCTGCCTTGCAACAGTGTGTAACTGTTCGCGTGATTGATCCAGAGCTTTATGGTTTCGAAGTGCAATCAAAACTTGTGCAACAGTAGCTTCATCTTTAATTGGTCCCCGCAGGAGTTCTTGTAATTCGCGATCAGCTGAGTCGGTTGATTTCATCACGTTAAGCGTTACTAAAGTCAGAACACCTTCGCGTAAATCAATACCCGGAGTTTTACCTGATTGATTCGATTCACTAGCAATATCGATAACATCATCGGCCAATTGAAAAGCTACCCCTATTTTCTCGCCATATGTGGTTACTGTTTCAACTATTTCAGGCGAAGCTCCAGCGAGCATTGCGCCAAAGCGTGCGCTCGTGGCAATGAGAGAGCCGGTCTTGTTGCCAATAACCTCTAAATAATGCGCTAAAGGGTCTGCACCGGCTATCGGGCCTTGGGTTTCCATAATCTGACCAATTACTAAACGCTCAAAAGTGCGCGCTTGAAGCCGCACTGCCTCGGAGCCTAAATCAGCTAATAGATGCGAGGCCTTGGCAAATAAATAATCACCAGTCAAAATCGCAACGGCATTGCCCCAACGGCTGTTAGCGCTTTCAACGCCGCGGCGAAGCGAAGCTCCATCCATAACATCATCGTGATAGAGCGTTGCTAAATGTGTTAATTCACAGACAACGCCCGCCTCGATGATGCCTTTGCGGTATGGATCACCTAAGTGCGAAGTAATTAGCGTTAATAGCGGTCGTAAACGTTTGCCGCCTGCGGCAATTAAATGGCCAGAGGTCTCTTCAATGAGTGGATAGTCGTTGTGAATTTGTGAACGAAGGAGTGATTCAACCTCAACCATTGATTGGTTAATGGCAGCCTCAAGGGCTGGTGAAAACTCATGCGCGCCGAGAGTTGACATTAGCGAAGGAAAGTTGCATATGTACTAATGAAATTGATCAGTGGCGCAGGGTAAAGACCGAGTGCAAATGTGACAACTATCGAAAAAACAATTGTCGCCCGTGTTAATGGCGACGGAATTGAAACCATGGCGCCATCATCGGTTGGATCGGTAAAGAACATCAAAACAATAACTCGAATGTAGAAGAAAGCGGCTATAGCACTTGAAAGTACGCCTGCAATAACAACGCCTTTGGCGCCGCTTGCATATGCTGCTGAAAAAATTGAGAACTTTCCAATGAAACCGCTAGTAAGTGGAATGCCAGCGAACGCCAAAAGGAAGCCTGCAAAAGCGGCAGCTATCCATGGGGAGCGCTTTCCTAATCCACTCCAACGATTTAAATCGTTGACTTCGCCAGCTGAATCTCGCACTAGTGTGACAACTGCAAAAGCTCCCACCGTTGCGACACCATAAGTGAAGAGATAGAAGATGGAAGCCTCTAAACCGGCTTTATTGAGCGCAATAACGCCAGCTAAGAAGAAACCTGCATGAGCAATTGAAGAGTAAGCCAACATGCGCTTTATATCACGCTGGGCGATAGCAACTAAGGAACCAAAGAGCATCGTGATAATTGCAATTCCCGAAAGCATCGGCGTCCAACTCCATGTAGCTTCGGCGAAAGCGGTGTAGTAAATGCGCAACATCGCACCGAGCGCTGCAATCTTGGTGGCTGCCGCCATGAAAGCGGTGATTGGAGTCGGTGCACCTTGGTAAACATCTGGTGCCCACGCATGGAAAGGAACTGCACCGATCTTAAAGAGTAAACCAACTGAGAGGAAAGCGATTCCGATGAGAAGAATTATATCGTTTCCGGTGCCACCAACAACCGCTGCGCGAATGCCGGCAAATGTTACATCGCCCGAATATCCGTAAAGGTATGCCGCACCAAAAAGGAAGAAAGCAGAAGAAAAGGCGCCAAGTAAGAAATATTTAAGGGCTGCTTCTTGGGACATTAGTCGGCGACGGCGAGAGAGACCTGCCAATATATAAAGTGGTAGCGAGAGCACTTCAAGTGCGACAAAGAGAGTAATGAGATCACTTGCTACTGGAAAGAGCAGCATCCCACCAACAGCGAAAAGTGTCAGTGGAAAAACTTCAGTAACTTTATTTCCACTTTGCAACGCGCGCCGTTCTTCTTGCGAACCCGGTAAAGATGCAGGTAGCGGGGTAAAGCTTTCAGTATCTGCAATTAGAAATACTGAGATAATTGCAATAATAAGAATCGCGCCTTGTAGAAGTAGCCCAGCTCCGTCGATTGTGACTGAGAGCATCGCAGCTGATGTTGAAGACGATCCTCGAAGTGTCCAAACTTTTACTAGGGCCAAAGTCAAAGTCCCGAGCGTGATGCTTAGCTGCGTAATCCAGCGCAGGGAGCTTTTAACAAAAGCTTCAACGATAACGCCGAGTACGGCGCCGCCGAGGACAATCAAAATCGGAGCAAGGAGTGAATAATCCAATACTGGGGCTTGGAATTGCAGCATTTACTTACCTTCCATCGTTGGTGCTGGATCGGTAAATCCAAGTTGAGCGATCACATATGTTGTGGCTGGATTAATAACTTTAAGCAGTGGTGAAGGATAAAAGCCGAGCGCGACAATAATTGCGATAACTGGAGCGATAGCAATTTTCTCGCGGAGATTTAAATCTGTTAGGTTTTCATTACCAGGTGTTGTTGGTCCGTGCAGCGCACGTTGAACTGGAATCAAAATATATAGTGAAGCTAAAATAATTCCGAAGGTGGCAATGATTGCCGCTAGTGGGTAGCGAGTAAATGTTCCAACGAGAACTAAGAATTCGCTGACGAAACTTGCGAGTCCCGGCAACGCCAAGCCCGACATTCCAGCGATAAAGAATAACCACGCCATCACTGGAGTAACTCGTTGCAACCCACCGAAATCAGATATGGTCGAAGAGCCCCGACGCGCGGCCATCCAACCCGCAATAAGGAATAAGGCCGCGGTAGAGAAACCGTGGTTGAACATATATAGCGTTGCGCCACTTTGAGCCTGAGAAGTCATCGCAAAGATTCCCATGGTGATAAAACCAAAGTGAGAAATCGATGTAAAAGCAATTAAGCGTTTGATATCACTTTGACCAATTGCCAGGAAAGCACCGTAAATAATTGAAATTACCGAAAGCGTCAAAATCATTGGCGTAAAAGTCTTTGTCGCTTCAGGAAAGAGCGTTAAGCAATAACGAATCATTCCAAAAGTTCCAACTTTATCGAGGACTCCAAGTAACAGAACCGATGTTCCCGGAGTTGCAGATTCAGCTGCATCTGGCAACCAAGTATGGAACGGCCATAACGGAGCTTTAATGGCAAAAGCGATAAAGAAACCTAAGAAGAGGAAGTTCTGAGTTGTCGAACTCATTTGTAACTTGGCAAGTGAAGCTAAATCAAAGGTATGTACGCCTTGCTCTCTTGAAATCACATAGAGGGCGATAATCGAAGCGAGCATCAAAAGACCGCCAAAAAGGCTGTAAAGCAGGAACTTTACCGCTGCAGCCGAGCGCGCGCCGCTGCCATATCCCCCAATTAGGAAGTAAACCGGTATCAACATAGCTTCGAAGAAAACATAGAAAAGGAAGACATCACTTGCGGCAAAGACGCCGATCGTCATAGTTTCCAAAATCAAAATCAGAATATAGAAACTCTTAACGCTCCAACGCCCGCCATGTGCTTCATTCCAACCAGCAAGTACAACAATCGGAGCTAAGAGCGTTGACAGCAAAATAAGCACTAGTGCGATTCCATCAATTCCAAGGGCGTAGTTAATTCCAAAAGAGGGAATCCACGGATGGCTCTCCACAAATTGTAGCTCCACGCTATCGCGTTGAAATCGAAAGGCCATTGCAATTGTTAAGCCCGAAACAATTAAGGTGGTTAGCAGCGCTGCGCGTTTAGCGCCTAGTTCATTGCTCTTAGGTAGCGCAGATATTGCAAGTGCTCCAAGTAAAGGAACCACCATTAATAGAGTTAGCCAAGCCATTATTGAACCACCACCCAAATTGCTGCGATAAGCACGAGCGCGCCGATAAGCATTAGCGCTGCATAAGAGCGAACGAAACCTGTCTGTGTTTTGCGAAGCAGCGTTCCTGAACCCAGTGCCATCTTTCCAACTCCGCGTACTGCGCCATCTACCACAACTTCGTCGATCTTAAGAAGCGTGGCAGTGGCCACTTGCCCTGGGCGCATAAAGAGCGCTTCGTTAAATTCATCTTGCAACAAATCACGGCGGACAATTTTGGTCAAAAGCGTGACATCTTCCGGAGCAACGCTCTGGACAGTTGTACGTGAGTACTTAACAAAGGCAATGGCAACACCAATTGCAACCATAGTCAACGCCAAAACTTTTACAACAATCGGTGCAAATAACTCTGCCTCATGAACATATTCGGAAGGAAAGAGCGGTGCGAGCCAATTAACTAAAGCATCGCCCTTCGAAAGTAGGTATCCAGACGAAACAGATCCAATGGCAAGAATTACCATTGGCAACCACATAAGTATTGGGGATTCATGCGGGTGGCTCTTTTCATCCCATCGTGGAATTCCAGTGAAAGTTAAAATCATTACCCGCGTCATATAGAAGGCGGTAATTCCAGCTCCGATAAGTGCGACTGATCCAAAAATTGGACCTTGAATTCCACCAGCGTTAAAAGCAGTTTCAATAATTCCCTCTTTGGAATAGAAACCTGCAAATGGTGGAATGCCAAGAATTGCTAAATATCCAAGACCAAAAGTTGCAAAGGTAATTGGCATGAACTTACGCAGACCACCAAAGCGTCGCATATTTACTTCACCATCCATGCCATGCATTACAGAACCTGCGCCGAGGAACATACCTGCTTTGAAGAAACCGTGAGTAATCAAGTGCATGATTGCAAAGGCGTAACCAACTGGACCAAGACCTGCACCTAACATCATGTAGCCGATTTGAGACATCGTCGAAGCGGCCAGAGCTTTCTTAATATCGTCTTTTGCGGTACCAATTACCGCACCGAATAGAAGCGTGATCGCTCCAACAATGAGAACCAATAGTTGCGCAGTTGGCGCAGCATCAAAGATAAAGTTGGAGCGCGTTATTAAATAAACTCCAGCAGTAACCATTGTGGCAGCGTGGATAAGTGCTGAAACTGGGGTTGGACCAGCCATCGCATCACCTAGCCAAGCTTGTAGTGGAAACTGTGCAGACTTACCAATTGCTGCCAGAAGCAACATGATCCCTATGGCAGTCAGCGTGCCAGTTGAGGCGCTCTCCGTATTTTCTTTAATGCCAGCAAATGAAACTGTGCCAAGCGTTGCGAAAGCGATCATGATGGCAAATAAAAGTCCCACATCGCCAATACGGTTCATTATGAAAGCTTTTTTCGCGGCAGTTGCATACTCAGGTTTCTGATTCCAGAAACCAATAAGAAGGTATGAAGCAAGCCCTACGCCTTCCCAACCAACATAGAGACTTAGATATGAATCACCTAGGACTAAGAGCAACATTGCGGCAATAAATAGGTTTAAAAAGGCGAAAAAGCGGCGGCGATCGCGGTCATGAGACATGTAGGAAATTGAGTAAATATGAATCAACGTCCCAACGCCGGTAATTAATAGAACGAAACAGATCGAAAGTTGATCGAGCAATAGTCCGGCTTCAACGTTAAAAGAACCGACTGAAATCCATTCAAAAAGTTTCTGTCCAACTCCACGTTGCTCTGTTGGACGTCCGAGCATCTGTGAAAGTTGGATTAATCCGAGGACAAAGGCTGAACCTGACATCGCCGTTGCTAGCAAGTGTCCCCACTTATCGGCACGACGGCCAGCAAGTAATAAAATCAGCGCTCCTGCTAAAGGGAGAGCAATTAAATAAACCAGTGCGCTAGAAGTCGCCATGGCTATCGCTTCAACAAACTGGCATCATCAACTGATGCCGAACGGCGCGAACGATAAATTGCCACGATAATTGCTAAACCAATAACAACTTCACAAGCAGCAACAACCATAGTGAAGAAGGCGAAAACTTGGCCTTGTAAGTTTCCATTGATCCGCGCAAAAGTTACCAGCGAAAGATTTCCTGCATTAAGCATGAGTTCAATACACATGAATACCACAATGGCATTGCGGCGAACAACGACACCAACTGCGCCTATCGTAAAGAGCAATGCGGAGAGGTAGAGGTAATTATATGGATTCATTACTTCTCTTCATCAATGGAGGTGTCGATCTTTCCGAGTTGGAATTGACTTGAATCAACCATGTCTCCGCGTGCTTGGAGAGTTGCCGAGATCGAGTTCTCTGCTGGAGTGCCATCAGGCAGAAGCGCTGCAACATCAACAGCGTTATGCCGAGCAAATACGCCTGGTCCTGGGAGGCCAGCGGCGGTTGCAAGTGAGCCAGTGCGGAAGCGATTAATTGCTTGCTCGCGCTGAGTTGGGCGAACATTGGTGCGCTGGTGATGTGCCAAAACCATTGCACCGAGGGCGGCGGTAATAAGAAGAGCTGAGACCACTTCAAATGGCAATACATAGGTAGAGAAAAGTAGATGCGCAATGCCTTGGATATTTCCTTCGGCATTGGATTGTTCGAGTCCAACTGCATCTCTGCCTAAAGTCGCGCGCCCAAGTAATGCAAGCATCAACCCTCCAAAACCAACCGCTGCAGTTATCGCAATCGGGCGAAGTCCGGGAATTGTTTCGGTGAGTGAGTCAGAGGAATCAACGCCGACCAACATAAGAATAAAGAGGAAGAGCATCATCACTGCGCCGGTATAAACAACAACCTGCACGATGCCAAGAAAGAGAGCATCCTGTGCGATATAGAAAATCGCCAAAGTGATCATTACCCAAGCCAGAAGAAGGGCCGAGTGGACCGCCTTCTTGACTAGCAGCATCGCGAGTGCGGCAATAACTGCAAGCGGTGCTAAGAACCAGAAAAGAAGCGCTTCAGGTTGGTAAATTACTAGAGGAGTCAATTATTTTTGCTCCTGACTTGGATGCGATTGCTTAACATCGCCGTTGTAATAATTAAAATCCGTCATATCTGGATACATTGGGTGAGGCGGCGCCAACATTCCTTCGCGAAGAGGTGCGAGGAGATCTTCCTTTTCAAAGATCAACTTCTCGCGGGTGTTATCTGCCAATTCATATTCATTGGTCATGGTCAGCGCGCCAGTTGGGCACGCTTCAACGCAAAGTCCACAGAATATGCAGCGAAGGTAGTTGATCTGAAACACCTCTCCGTAGCGCTCACCGGGAGACATTCGATTCTCGGCTGTGTTATCGGCGCCCTCGACATAAATGGCATCTGCTGGGCATGCCCATGCGCAAATTTCGCAGCCAATGCACTTCTCAAGGCCATCTTCATGGTGATTAAGTTGGTGACGACCTTTGAAACCTGGAGCGGGAAGCTCTTTCACTTCTGGATACTGAACTGTATTAACCTTTTTAAACATAGTGATGAAAGTGACCCAGAACCCTTGGAGTTGGGTAAAGAAACTCTTCGGTCCAGGTTGAATTACTTGTGAATATTCAACTTTGGTGATGTCAACTTCATTGGACTTAATTGGTTCGATGAAATTCTCGCCTAAAGTAGCCTCTGAACTAGTCATAATCGCCTCCGCGCTCTGAAACCTTGATAGTTGATTGGATTGGAAGTGATGGCACAGCAAAATCTGGAGTGTCACCCACAAAAGCGGGCGCGTTCTTCTTCTGTTCTTTGGCCCGATCAAAGAGTGAAGTAATGGCGAAAACAATAACCACCACTACTCCAGCAAATGCGAGAGTGAAAAATTTGGAAAAACCCTGCTGTTGAGCCACGCGAAGTGTTGCGACCACCAAGATCCACAAAAGTGAAACTGGAATTAATACCTTCCAACCAAATTGCATGAACTGGTCGTATCGAAAACGTGGCAGCGTTCCGCGCAGCCAAACGAATAGAAAGAAAAATCCAATGACCTTTGCAAAGAACCAAACCAATGTGAACCAGCCGCCTAGCCATGACTCTGTAAATCCAAGGCCCGGTGGCGCGTGGTATCCACCAAGGAAGAGCGTCGTTGCAAGAGCAGAGACTGCAATGATGTTGATATATTCGGCAAGGAAGAAGAGCGCAAACTTTAGTGATGAGTACTCGGTGTGGAAACCACCGACCAGCTCGCCTTCGGCCTCAGCCAAGTCAAATGGTGCACGGTTTGTTTCGCCCACCATCGAGATTGCGAAGATAACAAAAGATGGGAATAAAACAACGGAATACCACCACGTTCCATGCTGCGCGGCAACGATTTCTGATGTCGACATCGATCCTGCATAGATAAATACTGCAACAAATGAAAGTCCCATCGCAATTTCATAAGAAATAACTTGAGCGCTCGAACGAAGTCCACCCAGGAGCGGGTATGTAGATCCTGAAGACCAGCCTGCTAAAACAATTCCGTATACCCCAACAGATGTAACTGCCAGAACGTAGAGAACGCCTACTGGTAGATCAGTGAGTTGCATCGCGGTCTTCTGACCAAAGAGAGTTACTTCACCAGTGAATGGAACTACTGCAAATGCCATTAATGCAGCGGTAACGCTGATGATCGGCGCAATTACAAAAACAACTTTATCTGCAGCAGCAGGAATAATGTCTTCTTTAAGTGCAAGCTTGACGCCATCTGCGAGTGCTTGCAGGAGCCCAAATTTACCAACGCGGTTTGGACCTACGCGTTGCTGCATGCGAGCAACAAGGCGACGCTCGCCCCACACGGACATAAGCGTGAGAAGAAGGGCGACAACAAAAACTAAGAGAGCCTTTACGACAATGAGCCACCCAGGATCGTTTGCGATTAACTGTGCATTGTTCATGCTTTCACCACCGTAACGACCTCGCCCTCGGTAGCGTTAAGCGAAATTAGTGGCTGTGACCCTGGTGAGTTACGAGGCACCCATACTGCGTCATCATGAATTGCTGCAACGAGTGCAGGCAGAGTGATGGATCCATGTGAGGTGGAAACCTTGAGCGCATCTCCATCTTTGACACCAAGTGCTGACGCACGCTTTGCAGAAATTACTGCGACAGATTGACGTGCTGTGCCCGCAAGACTTTCTTCACCCTTCTGTAAAGTTCCGAGGTCAAGTAAGTGGCGCCATGTTGCAAGGAGTGCTTGATCGCCACTTACTGATGCGGCACCTGTTGGTGTAATCGGAGTAAAGCTGGTACGAACGCCATCCCAGAGACCGAGAGAGGCAATCTCTCGGATAGTTGCAGAGAGCGTTCCGAGCGCGATTGATGCACCAATTTCATCAGCGATCATCGAGAGAATACGAAGATCCGAACGGTTAAGTGAGCCTTCGACTGCTGCTTCAAATACACGAGGGCGACCTTCCCAGTTCAGGAAGCTTCCGCTCTTCTCGGTAATTGAAGCAACTGGCAGAACAACATCAGCAACGGCGGTAACTGCGCTAGGTGCGATCTCCAGGGAAACAACGAATGCTTTTTTAAGTGCTGCAATTACTTCAGTGGAGTCCTTCATATCTAGCGGATCAACTCCGCCAATGACGACGGCCTCGAGTGCACCCGATGCCAGCGCGCAAACTATCTCAGCGCTAGAACGACCAACAATATCCGGCAGAGTTGTTACGCCCCATGCAGCAGCCATATCTACTCGAGCGCCAGAATCTGCTACAGGACGACCGCCCGGAAGAAGATTTCCGATAGCGCCAGATTCAAGTGCTCCGCGCTCGCCTGCGCGACGAGGAATCCAGGCAATCTTTGCGCCACTCGAAGCCGCAAGGGCAACCACTGCAGAAAGCGTTCCCGCAGATTCACTTGCTCGTTCTCCGACCAAGAGCACTGACTTGCTGGTAACTTCTAGTGAAGCGATAGCGCTTGCTTCATTTCCTGGTGCCACACTGAGGAAAATTCCCTTGAGCTTTTTTACACCGGTAGAAAGTCTTGTCGAAACTGAAGTCACCTTCAGTGCGCGCTGGCGGAATTGCTTATGAAGTCGCAAGAAAACAATGGGAGACTCTTCTTCTGGTTCGAATGAAACAAGGACTACCTGATCGGCCTCATCAATATCGAGATATGTAGTACTAGATCCAACAACAGTTGATGCCAAGAAGTCACGCTCTTCATCGGAAGTAACACGCGTACGGAAATCAATGTCATTTGTGCCAAGTGCAATGCGAGCAAATTTGCTGTATCCGTATGCATCTTCAGTTGTGGCTCGACCGCCCACCAATACTGCTGCACGCTTTGATTTGAGTCCCACTGCTGCAAAAGCAAGCGCTTGAGGCCATGAAGTAGCTACCAGGTCACCATCTGCATTGCGAATCATTGGATCAGTAAGACGATCAAGTGCGCTGATATATGTAAATGCAAAGCGACCCTTATCACAGCTCCACTCTTCATTGACAGAAGGGTCATTTCCTGCCAGGCGACGAACTGTTTTTCCGCGACGAACATCGGTGCGCATATCGCAACCTGAAGCACAATGCTCACATGCAGAAGGAGTTGAAACTAAATCGAATGGGCGAGCGCGGAAGCGGTATGAAGTACTGGTTAGAGCGCCTACTGGACATATTTGAATAGTATTTCCAGAGAAGTAAGAGTCGAATGGTTGGTTCTCATTGATGGCCACTTGTGCAAGTTCGCCACGTTCGCTAAGAGTGATGAGTGGATCTGATGCGATTTGTTCTGCAAAGCGGGTACAACGTGCGCAGAGAACGCAACGCTCACGATCGAGAAGAATCAGGGTCGAAATTGGAATCGGCTTTTCAAATGTGCGCTTTACGCCTTCGAAACGAGATTCGCTCCGGCCGTTGCTCATCGCCTGATTCTGCAATGGACACTCGCCACCCTTATCGCATACTGGGCAATCAAGTGGGTGATTTACAAGGAGAAGCTCCATCACACCTTTTTGCGCTTTATCTACCATAGGTGATGTAAACTGAGTTTTTACAATCATTCCTGACTCAACCGGAATAGTGCAGGATGTCTGTGGCTTTGGAAATGCACGGCCATTGATTTCTACCTCGACCAGACATTGGCGACATGCTCCAACTGGATCAAGAAGTGGGTGATCACAAAATCGAGGAATCTGAATTCCTAGTTTTTCTGCCGCGCGAATAATGAGCGTGCCTTTAGGTACAGCAACTTCAAAACCATCGATAACAACTGTGATCATCTCGACCACATCCGTTCTCAGATTTTCTTCTGTCACTAGATTCTCTTCTGTTCTTGGCATCTACGCATCAGCTCCTACAAAGAGTGTGGACTTCACCGGATCGAAAGGACATCCACCTTGCGTGAGGTGTGCAATGTACTCGTCTCGAAAATACTGAATAGAAGAAGTGATCGGACTTGCTGCACCATCACCTAGTGCACAGAATGAGCGACCCGAGATGTTGTCACACAAATCAAGCAACTTATCAAGATCAGCTTCAGTACCTTTACCTGCTTCGAGATCGCGCAAAATTTGTACCAACCACCACGTGCCTTCACGACAAGGTGTGCACTTTCCGCAAGATTCGTGCTTGTAGAACTCAGTCCAACGGAGTACTGCACGAACGACACAGGTTGTCTCGTCAAATATTTGTAGCGCCTTTGTTCCGAGTATCGAGCCAGCGGCTACGACGCTTTCATAATCAAGTGGGGTATCTAGATGCGTCTGCGTAAAAATCGGAGCCGAAGATCCACCCGGTGTCCAGAACTTAAGTCTGTGACCTTTGCGAATTCCACCCGAGAGTTCGAGAATTTCGCGCAGCGTGATTCCAAGAGGTGCCTCAAATTGTCCTGGGTTAGTAACATGGCCAGAGAGTGAGTACAGGGTTACACCCTTGCTCTTCTCTGTTCCCATTGATTGATACCAATCGGCACCGTTATTAATAATTGCTGGAACGGATGCAATTGTTTCAACGTTATTTACCACAGTTGGGCGCGCATACAACCCTGCAATTGCAGGAAACGGTGGACGTAGTCGAGGCTCTCCACGAAATCCTTCGAGTGAATCAAGCAGAGCGGTCTCTTCACCGCAGATATATGCACCCGCCCCGACATGAAGTAGTAAATCAATATCTTCTCCTGAACCAAAAACATTTTTGCCTAAGTATCCTGCTTGGTAGGCATCTTCAATTGCTTGATTAAGGCGACGCACCACGTGAGTAACTTCGCCTCGAACATATATAAAGGAGCGCTTAGCACGAATTGCATAGGCAGCGATGATGACACCTTCAATTAATACATGTGGATTTGCAAGAAGGAGCGGTATATCTTTACAACTGCCTGGCTCTGCTTCGTCGGCATTAACTACTAGGTAGTGGTCTTTGTCATCGCCCTGAGGAATAAATCCCCATTTCATGCCAGTAGGAAAGCCTGCGCCCCCGCGACCGCGCAGGCCTGAATCCTTTACCAATTGAATGACTGCAGCGGGCTCCATTTGTAACGCTTTAGCGGCAGCGCTATACCCACCATTGCGTCTGTATCCGCTGATAGTAAATGAATCTTTTTCATCCCAATGTGCAGAAAGAATAGGAGTGAGTTGGCTCATTATCTTGCTCCACCGTTCTTGGCAATATTTAAACCGATTAGCGTAGGTGCTCCAGCTTGTATGCCTTCATTGGCGCGACCATCATTAATTCCTGCCAGCACAGCAGATGCTTCTTTCCATGTAACAAGCGTATTGGGTCCTCGTGTTGGAGCAGGTGGATTTCCAGCCCGAGCACCATCTACTAAAGCCTTCGCTGATTCAATAGTTTGATTATCGAAGAATTCCCAGTTAACCATCACTACAGGTGCGTAATCGCATGCTGCATTACATTCGATATGTTCAAGTGAAACTTTTCCATCATCTGTGACGCCATCATTTTCAACGCCTAGATGCTCTTTAAGTGCCGAGAAAATAGCGTCGCCACCCATAACCGCGCATAAAGTATTGGTACAAACACCGACGTGATATTCACCTACCGGCTTCCGTTTATATTGAGTATAGAAAGTTACCACAGCAGATACTTCTGCAGTTTTGATATCCAGTAACTTTGCAATGAGTTCAATTGCCTCATTAGTTATATAGCCAGCCTTTGATTGCACAAAGTGCAAGATAGGCATGATTGCTGAGCGGCTACGTGGGTAGCGCTTAATCATTGATTGCATTACTTCTAGGTCGTGGTCAGTAAACATCAGCGGTCAACGCCTCCCATAACAGGGTCAAGGGAAGCAATCGCGCCGACGATGTCGGCAACCATGCTGCCTTCACACATTGCAGAAATTGCTTGCAGGTTATTAAAGGAGGGGTCGCGGAAGTGCACTCTAAATGGACGTGTTCCGCCATCAGAGACAATGTGCGCACCGAGTTCGCCACGTGGTGATTCAATTGCTGAGTACACCTGGCCCGCCGGAACTCGGAATCCTTCAGTTACTAATTTGAAGTGGTGAATAAGTGCTTCCATCGAAGTGCCCATGATCTCGCGAATATGAGCGAATGAGTTTCCAAGACCATCACTACCCAGAGCTAACTGTGCCGGCCAAGCAATTTTCTTATCTGCGACCATCACTGGTGCACCTTCAAGGTGATCGAGTTTATCTGCGCACTGCTCGATGATGCGAAGTGATTGCTCAAGTTCGTTGATACGGATAAGGAAGCGTCCATAAACATCGCATGTATCTGCAGTAATAACATCGAACTTGTAATTTTCGTATCCAGAGTATGGCTGCATCTTACGAAGATCCAATGGCAATCCAGTTGAACGCATCACTGGACCTGTAATACCAAGAGTTGTTGCACCAGCGAGGTCGAGGTAGCCAATGCCTTCTGTGCGCTTCATCCAAATTGAATTACCTATGAGCAACTTTTCGTTGTCTTTGAAGCTATGGCGTAGATCTTTAACTGTGTCACGAACCTTTTGGATCGCACCTTCAGGAAGGTCTAGTGCAAGTCCACCTGGCCGCACATATGCCATATTCATCCGTAGACCTGAAATGAATTCGAATATGTCAAGTACTTTTTCGCGCTCTCGGAAGCAGAAGATCATCGGCGTTAGTGCGCCAAGTTCAAGTGCACCTGTGCCTAGTGCAACCATGTGTGAGGAAATACGGTTGAACTCCATCATCATGACGCGGATAACACTTGCGCGTTCTGGAACATCATTTGTAATGCCAAGAAGTTTTTCAACTCCTAGACAGTAAACAGTCTCGTTAAAAAGTGGGGCTAAATAATCCATGCGAGTTACGAAAGTGACCCCTTGGGTCCAGTTGCGAAACTCGACATTCTTTTCAATTCCAGTGTGAAGGTAGCCAATTCCTGAACGAATCTCAGTAACTATTTCACCTTCGAGTTCGAGCACAAGTCGCAGTACACCGTGAGTTGATGGGTGCTGAGGACCCATGTTCACGACGATGCGCTCTTCTTTAGCTTGACCAATTTCAGTTACGAGTGAATCCCAGTCACCACCAGTGACAGAGAAGACGGTGCCTTCTGTAGTTTCCAGCGATGACGCATACGGATCTAGGCGTGGATCAGTTGATTTGCTCACTTATATACCCTGCGTTCATTAGGTGGAGGTATAGTCGCGCCCTTGAACTCAACTGCTATGCCTCCCAGTGAATAATCTTTACGTTGTGGGTGACCTTCCCAGTCATCTGGCATCAAAATGCGGGTAAGTCCTGGGTGAGCATCAAAAATAATTCCGAACATGTCAAAGGTTTCGCGCTCGTGCCAGTTATTTCCTGCCCATACTTCTACCAGACTTGGAATGTGTGGATCTAAATCAGCAACAGAAACTTCTAGGCGAATACGTTGGTTCTTTGTAATGGAGAGCAATGGGTAGACCGCATGTAATTCGCGATTGGTATCGGATGGATAGTTGACCCCAGAAACACCCATACACATTTCAAATTTCAAAGTGTCGCGAAGAATTTTCGCTACTTCAACAAGTCGCTCACGCTTTATGTGAAGAGTGAGCTCGCCACGATCAACAACGACACGTTCGATTGCTTCATTAAAATCCGGGTAAGCTCGTTCTAACTCATCGGTGATCTCATCAAAGTAGCCGCCAAATGGTCGCTCCGATGAGCCTGGGGTGACTTTGCCGCCAACAAGCCCGCCATAACCAGAGGTATCTCCAGTGCCAACAGCGCCAAACATGCCGATATTTGTCTCATCCATTTAGGCGAGCAACCCCTTCAATTGATGAGTTGGCTTTGCGCTCATTGCGGCAAGTTCAACTTCCTTGATGAGCGCTGCGCGATTTGGGCCGAGCTTTTCATTATTGACCTGTTCGTGAAGTTTAAGAACCGCATCCATCAACGCTTCAGGACGCGGCGGACAACCAGGCAGATAAATATCAACCGGACAAATGTGATCTACCCCTTGCACAATTGCGTAGTTATTAAACATTCCACCCGATGAGGAACATGCACCCATTGCAATAACCCATTTAGGGCCAGGCATTTGATCATAAATCTGACGAAGCACTGGCGCCATTTTATTTGAGACGCGGCCCGCGACGATCATCAGATCTGCTTGGCGTGGGGATGCGCGAAAAACTTCCATTCCGAAACGTGCTAAATCGTAGCGTCCAGCACCTGTTGCCATCATTTCGATAGCGCAACATGCAAGACCAAAGGTGGCCGGCCACATTGAGTTCTTGCGCATATATCCCGCAAGTTTTTCAACTGTTGTGAGAACTATGCCACTTGATGTTTTTTCTTCTAGGCCCACAGCGTAATATCCATTCGGTTTAGTCCCATTCCAATCCACCGCGACGCCATACATATGCATACGCGATAGAAATAGTTCCGATAAAAATTGCCATTTCAACTAATCCGAAAAGACCAAGCTGATCAAATGTGACTGCCCATGGATAGAGAAAAACAATTTCAATACTAAAAATTATGAAGAGCATCGCGGTGATAAAGTACTTAATAGGAAATCGTCCACCTTGAGCTGCCTGTGGCGAAGGTTCTACGCCACATTCGTATGCTTCAAGGCGGGCGCGGTTATAGCGCTTGGGTCCTATAACTGCAGAGGCAAGAATGGAGATGACGGCGAAGGCGAAGCCAATGGCTCCGATAACCAAAATCGGAATATATGGATTTGATGTCGGTATCACGTAGTAAATCTTAAGGCGCACAGGAGCATGAGCTCGACCACTAAGCCTTACTCCCCCTGTGAACTGCAACAACTCCGCCAGTTAAATTTTGCCATCCAACTTGGCTCCAACCCGCAGCCTCAATTCGCGCCGCGAGTTCGACTTGGTTTGGCCATGCGCGAATCGATTCCGCTAAATAGATATAAGCCTGCGGGTTGGATGAGATCCATTTGGCGATCTGCGGGAGAGCTCTCATCAAATATTTGGTGTAAATAGCGCGAAAAGGAGGAAAGGTGGGGTGGGAGAACTCGGCGATTACTATCCGACCGCCGCTTTTCGTTACTCGTAAAGCTTCGCGAAGAGCCTTATCGACATCGGTGGTATTACGGAGGCCAAAAGAGATGGTGACGACATCAAATTCACCATCGGCAAAAGGCAAATTGAGAGCATCGGCCTTTATAAAAGGTAAATGCGGGCGGGCTTTTCGTCCGGCAGCGAGCATTCCATCAGAGAAGTCCGCTGGAATTACATCTGCGCCAGCCTCTGCCAGAGGTTCCGAAGATGAGCCAGTTCCAGCGGCTAAATCGAGGATTTTCATCCCTGCGACTGGGGCAATTGTGGCGGTCGTTGCACGGCGCCACGCTTTAGCTCGCCCCAAACTGAGCAGATCGTTAACGAGGTCGTACCGTTTAGCTACCCCATCAAACATTGCTGCGATCTCTTCGGGTTTTTTATCCATATTGGCCCGAGACATGTGGCTCATTCTCCCTTGAAGTAGGCTCATCCACAACTCGCATAGAAAGTGGCTCATGTCTTCCCTGATTCCAGTAACAACGGTTCGATTAGGCGAGCACTTGCCGCTGCTGGAGTTGTTGCCTTACTCCAATCCGCTGGCATGGGTTCGCCGCGGTGAAGGTTTAGTTGGCTGGGGCGTTTATGCCAGAACTACCGTGCGGGGCCCAAACCGTTTTGCTGATGCTCGGCGCTGGTGGCAGCGAGAGCTAGAAGCTTTTGCGGTAACTAATAATGTTCATGGAAGTGGAACTGGACCAATTCTCTTTACATCATTTTCTTTCGCTCCAGCGGATGTTTCAGTCATTGTGATTCCGCGGGTAATCGTCGGAAACCGTGGTGGTGAGTCTTGGATGACGTGGATTGGTGACGATCCACAACCAGCGTTGAAAACAAAATCCGATGATTTGAAAAGCAGCCACCTGACTTGGCGCGAAGAAAGTAGCGAAGATACCCAATGGAAAGTTAGCGTCTGGCGAGCTATCGAACGTATAAAAGCGGGTGAATTAGAGAAGGTAGTTCTTGCTCGGGAGATCACAGTCAAGACGGATGCAACTATTGATCCGCGTTTAATTTTGCGTACTCTCGCTACCGAGTATCCCACCACTTGGAAATTTGTAGTCGCTGGACTTGTCGGTGCAACCCCTGAGCTTCTGCTCCGCCTATCTCGTGGAATGGTTACTTCGCGAGTTCTTGCTGGAACAATCAGTAAAACTGGTAATGACGAAAAAGATTTAGCGTTAGCGGCATCTCTGGCACGTTCATCAAAAGATCTAGAAGAACATGAATATGCAGTCCGCTCCATAACTGATGCACTTCAACCTTTCTGCTCTTCAACTAACGCCCCTGAATCTCCATTTGTTCTGCATTTAGCTAATGTCATGCATTTAGCCACCGATGTGACTGGCGCAATTGCCGAACGTCTTAGCCATGTTGATGCTTTTACTCTCCTTGAAAAACTTCATCCCTCCGCAGCAGTATGTGGAACACCGACACCTACCGCAGGTGCACTTATCGCCGAACTCGAAGGGGTTTCACGCGGGCGATATGCTGGACCTGTTGGTTGGATTGATGCTGGCGGTGATGGTGAACTCGGAATTGCCCTTCGTTGTGGGCAAATTAGCGACGGCTCAATTCAAATTTTCGCAGGGTGTGGAATTGTTGCAGATTCAAATCCGGAACTTGAATTAGCTGAAAGTCAAGCTAAATTCGCGCCCATGCGAAGCGCTCTCTCTCAAAGTGATTCAAGCTTGGAGGAGATTTCCTTTAAGTAATCGGCGTTAGCTTCGCGTGAAGGAACTTTTGCAATAACGATGGAAACGCCTTTGACCGGTGCAGTTAACTCTTTTTTGAGTTGATCTATTGAGTTAATTGTTTTGCTGGTAATTCCAAAAGCTGCCCCAATTTTTTCTAGGTTTAAACCATGTGGTGTTCCGAAGAGAGTTTCAAATCCATTAACTCCTCGTTGTGAGAGCGTTGAAAAAATCCCACCTCCGTCGTTATTGATGACAATAAAGCGGCAATTAATTTCTTCCTTATTTACTAAAGCGCTTACATCATGCAAGAAAGCTAAGTCTCCAATAACGGCAAAAGTTGAACTCTCGCCGCTGGCGACACCAAGGGCTGTTGAAATATTTCCATCAATGCCAGCTAATCCGCGATTGGCATATGTCGTGATTCCGCTTCGCGCAGTTGCGAAAGCTTCCATGTCGCGAATTGGGCGCGAGGATGAAATAAAGAGCGCCGAACCTGTCGGAATTGTTTGCGCAATTTCGCCCGCAATAGAACCTTCATTCCACCCAGCGCTCTCTGCGATAACTTTGGCAGTACGTTGCGAGAATTTATTCCATAGTGATAACCATTCATCGGATGCGCCAGTTGATTCAATTTCAGGCAACGCAATGAAACGTTTATCTGCTGCGCGATCCGAGTCAACCGTTGCGATACGCGGATCAATGACAATGGTCTTAACGCTAGATTTAATAAATGCGTTAAGTGAACGTGAAAGCGTTGTTCGTCCTATCACGATTATGGTTTGTGGAATCAGTGATGTGCGAATTTTGGTGGAGCTAAGAAAAAGAGATGCATGTGAAATTGCTTGCGAAAAAGTCAACGGGTCTTCACTTATAAGTGGCCAACCGAGATTGAGTGCAAAATCTTTAACGCTATCAACGCTTAACCCAGCGCGATCATGGCCGATTACTAATACTCCGCGCGAGTCCCTCACACTTAACTTTCCAGCAGGTTTGCGAGATACGAATGCGGGCGCGCAAACTTCAACTTCGTTGAGCCATTCATCGCCTGAATTTTGTAGTAAAGGTTCATCAAATTGTAGGTTTAGATGAACTGGGCCAGTTCGCAAACTATCGAGCGGTAAATCCATTGGAAAGACTGGTCCATCTATATCTGCAAAATAGCGAACACTTTTCCCGAAGATTCTCGCTTGCTCAGTCGTTTGATTCGCTCCTGTACGACGTAACATCGCAGGACGATCTGCGGTAAGAATCAAGAGAGGCGCGTTTGTGTGATGTGCTTCTAGAACTGCGGGGTGGTAATTAGCAACTGCCGTACCGCTGGTACAAACAATTGGCACTGCGCGGTGAGTTGATTTAGTAAGGCCGAGTGCGAAGAAAGCTGCGCCGCGTTCATCAAGGCGCGTATGCAACTTTATTAATTTCTTCGTCGCAGCGGCGTAGAAAGCTAAAGATAAAGGTGCGTTCCGTGATCCAGGTGAAAGAACTACATCAGTGATGCCGGCTTCAATTATTTGCCGGACAATTACTTGTGCCAAGCGCATTGAATCGCTCATGGTAATAACTCTGCAACTTTCATAACTCGATTCTTCCACCATTGGTAGCGATCTGGCGACGCTTCTACACCTGTGAAATCAGGTTCAAAATCGCTTACTGCAATCTCACCGTTTATGATTGGCAGTGCAGCTACATTTGCAGATAAAAGTGCGCCAGTGGCCAACCCAGATGCGTACTCATTGCTTTGGAATGAGGCGGCCAATTTGAGTCCGTAATTTACGCCTACTGCGCTTTCAAGTGCGCTAGAAATTACTACGGGCAGGTTATGGTGCTCCGCCAAACGATGTGCTCGCTCGATTCCACCGAGAGGTTGCACTTTCAACATCAAGATATCTATTGCGCCATCGAGTTTTACTGCAAATGGGTTCTCTGCTTTGCGCAAGACTTCATCGCCGGCAATCATTAACGGAATATTTATTTTCTCTTTCAGCTCTCGAAGTTCTTCGATGGTGGCACATGGTTGTTCGACATATTCAAAAGTTCCTGCGCTCTCATACATCGCATGTAGATTTGTAAGCGCCTCACTTACCGTCCACCCTCCATTTACATCAATTCGCAGCTTTGCGTGT
>JBCKHR010000012.1:0-31275 GCA_038905755.1 Candidatus Planktophila sp. | reverse complement strand
AAGGCGTCGTAACGGCGCGCAGATACGTTTTATTGGATTACGACATACCAAGAGTTTTCCTAGAGCAAGCATGTGTTATTACGCCAGGTCTGGAATCACCAACAATTTCACCGCTACAAAAAGCTGATTGGGTCGCGGTCCGAGCAATGGTGCTTCGCGTGGAGACTAATCGCGTAATGGATGAGCTATGGGCGCTCGGAGCTCGCGGGATTTTAGTTACAGATATTCACGCCTGCCGTCTTTAACCAGATAAACCCAGCAAGAAAATTAATGAATCCAAGCGGGTGGAATTAACGGCTCTATCACTAGCTTCTCGAATCATAGGTTTGGCATTGAAGGCAATTCCCAACCCCGCTTTGGAAATCATATCTAAATCGTTAGCGCCATCTCCTATTGCCACGGTATTGGATGGGTGAATACCGACCAATGCGGAAAGTTCCAGCAAAGCTGACGCTTTAGCTTCACGGTCGATTATCGCACCAACTAAGTTTCCAGTTATTGCGCCATTGGCAATTTCAAGGGTGTTTGCTCGGAAATTTGTTATGCCCAAAGAGGCAAGTAACGGTTGGATCACATAAGAGAAACCACCCGAAACTACACCTACTTCATGGCCAAGTGATTGCAATTTTTCGATTAACTCACGTGCGCCTTCTGTTAGGTTTATTTGAGTTCGCACTTCATCCAGTACTGATACGGAAAGGCCGGAAAGAAGTTGTACTCGCGAACGAAGAGCATCTTGGAAATTGATCTCACCCTTCATCGCCGAATCTGTTATAGCTTTTACTTCATCTGCTACGCCCGCATGGATTGATATAAGGTCGATAACTTCCTCTTGAATAAGAGTTGAATCCATATCAAATAAGAAGAACTTCTTACGCGCAAGATCTTCTAAACTTGGCAAAATCGCGCAGTCAATTGACGAGCTCTTCGACAATGCTCGGAACGCGCTCTCTAAAACTAAATTATCGGCCCCTTGTACGGAGATATTAAAAACAAATAGTGGTTTCGATTGAACTCGGCGTATCGCCCTAACGCTTCCGCCAGATTCCGAAATAAGAGTCAAGATCTCTGCGATCTCATTTGGTTTCACTTCCGCAGCGACATAGGCCAGTTGGCTCTCTATTGGATTTTGAAATAGTGAAAGTTCCACAGTCGAGGAATCGGATCCAGTTAGCAGGATCAACCCTGTATGCACCTTCTTATCGACGGAACTCTTCATAATGAGGCAAGGTTATCGCGAAACAGTAGCCATTGAGTGAGTCATTAACGCACAGCGGCCTTTGAACCGCTATCTTTTTGCTCTATGAATACAGAGAGTGTTTTATCCCTTTCCGACATCCGAGTAAGACGCGGTGATCGGGAAATTCTGGGTCCACTTTCTTTTCACATTAACTCAGGGGAGAGATGGGTGATTCTGGGTCCAAATGGCGCGGGGAAATCTACCTTGTTGCAAATTCTCGCCACCAAAATTTTCCCAACTTCGGGAACGGTACGCATTCTTGGCCAAGAAATGGGCAAAGTAGATCTCTTCGAACTTCGAACAAGAATCGGTATTTGCGGTCCAATAATTTCTGAAGAAATTCCTAGCGATGAAATAGTTAAAGATGTAGTTTTGACTGCAGCATATGCCGTTTTTGGTAGGTGGAATGAAGTTTATGATTTATGGGATGAATCGCGTGCCATTGCGCTACTGACAACTTTCGGCGTCCGCGAACTGGGTGAACGCTTATATGGGACGTTAAGTGAAGGTGAACGTAAGCGCGTTCAAATAGCCCGAGCGCTGATGGTAAATCCAGAACTCCTTTTATTGGATGAACCAGCTGCAGGTCTAGATGTAGGGGGACGCGAAGATCTACTCCGTCGGTTTGCCGCCTTTTCACAGGATTCCACTGCGCCAGCAACTGTTCTTGTTACTCACCATATTGAAGAGATTCCCGTTGGCACTACTCATGCGCTACTAATAAAGAGCGGCACTATCGCAGTTTCTGGACCAATTGATAGCGTAATTACAACTGAGCATATCTCTGCAGTATTTGATACCCCAATCGAAGTCTCGCAAAATAATGGACGCTTCATTGCTCACGCTATTTCGCAATGAATGAAGAAATGAAAAACGTCGCGCGAGATTGCTCTCGCGCGACGTTTGCCTCAACCCAAATACTCTAACCAATCCAAGTATTAATTGGTGAAGACAAGAAGTAAATCATGAATAGACCGGAGACAACAAGAAGCAAAGGATGAATATCTTTACGTCGTCCTTGAACAAGACGGATAAGAACATAAGATATAAACCCAGCGCCGATACCGACTGCAATATTGTAAGTAAATGGCATTAAAATAATTGTCAAGAATGCAGGAATTCCAATTCCATAATCTTCCCAATCAATCTTTTTGATTTGTGTCATCATCAAGAAACCTACGATGACGAGAGCTGGAGCTGCAGCTTCATGAGGAATAACTGCAACTAACGGAGCTAAGAAAGTCGTGAGCAGGAAGAGGAACCCTGTAACAATGGAGGCTAGCCCGGTACGGGCGCCTTCTGCGACACCTGCTGCGGATTCGATGTATGAAGTATTAGATGAAATACCACCAGCGCCTCCAGCAACTGCCGCTAAGGAGTCAACGAGGAGGATGCGATCATTATTTGGAACTTCGCCATCCTTACTGATCAAGCCTGACGAGTGCCCAATGGCGGTAACAGTTCCTACTGTGTCGAAGAAGTCGGTGAGGAGAAGTGTGAATACCAGAAGGATTGCTGTGATTGCCGAAACTCGTCCGAATGAACCAAAGAGATCAAATTGACCAAAGAGAGAGAGATCAGGAGTTCCAATAATATCGCTAGGAACCGCAGGCACATTTAGTGCCCAACCCTTTGGATTAATTGTTGGTGGAGTTGTTGCGCCATTGAAGCTGGGGCCAATTTTCAGTGCAGATTCAGCTGCAATGGCAGCTATGGTGATTAAACCGATTCCGATGAGAATGGCGCCTTTAACTTTCTTAACCATCAAGGTGATCATTATGAAAAGACCAAGTACAAAAATAATAACTGGCCAACCGACGAGAGTTCCACCATCACCAAGAGTTACTGGAACTGGTCCAGGACTCATGTTGCGACGAACAAAACCTGCATCAACTAGACCAATTAAAGCGATAAATAAACCGATACCGACGGAAATTGCAATCTTTAATTGTGCCGGAACCGCCCTGAAAACAGCTGTACGAAAACCTGTCAACACCAGAACGATGATGATCAAACCTTCGAGTACAACCAATCCCATCGCATCTGCCCACGACATTTGCGTGGCAATGCCAACAGCAACAAAGGTATTTAGCCCAAGACCCGTAGCAAGAGCCAAGGGAAAATTTCCAACAACGCCCATAAGGATTGTCAAAATTCCTGCGATTAACGCGGTCATTGCTGCAATTGCTGCAAGGTTTGGAGCATCTCCACCACCTAGGTATTTCCCATCACCATCTTTTATAAAACCAAGGATGAGTGGATTGAGAGCGACGATATATGCCATCGTGAAAAATGTGACAAAACCACCACGAATTTCTCGCCCTAGCGTGGAGCCACGTTCGGTTATTTTAAAGTATGAATCGAGCATGTGGACCTTCCTGATTTTGTTATCGGAGGTGATTGGACCCCGTGTGAAGTGACGGCTCACAGGCCGAGGGAAGATAATCAAAAAGTACTTGTTACTTGGCGGTAAGCCGTGCTGCCACACCGAAGGAGATAGCCATAGATTGTCCAATAAGGCCAGCGAAGAGGGCGGTACCAACTCCTACCTGACCGCCCAAGAGCGCGCCAAGAACCAGAACTGAGCCCTCGATACCAAAGCGCACCCGACCAATTCTGATACCAGTTCGATTATGCAAGGCAACCATCAAGCCATCGCGAGGTCCAGCACCTAAACCGCAAGTAATGTAAAGAGTTGAACCAATTCCAACGAGGGCAATACCTAGCAGAACAGAGGAGAGAGCTGAGAAGAAGTTATCTTGTAATGGAAAATACGTTACGCCGACTTGAATCGCAATTGATATTACAATGATATTGAGCAGAGTGCCGAAACCAGGTTTTTCACGTAATGGAATCCAGAGCGCTAAGACGATGGTGGCAATTCCAAAAGTGGACCAACCCATAGTAATATCCAACCTTTCCGATATTCCTTGAGCAAGGACCGACCATGGTGTATTTCCCAAATTGCTTTGAATGAGTAGCGCATCGCCTAAACCAAAGATAAAGAGCCCAAAAGTTAAAATTGCTACCCGCGAAAAAGAGAGCTCCCAACGCCCTCGCGCCGTCCATGGCATAATCGGAACGGTGCGGTGTGGCCGAATAAACTCGCGAAATGAGCCAGACATTAGCGAAGTCTAATGCCGATATTCTTTCCAAGTCAGGTTAATCTATCCGCATTATGGAATTTACTTACGCGCAAGCGCTCTTCACCGGCTTGATTCAAGGCATAACTGAACTATTTCCCGTTTCTTCGTTAGGCCATGCTGTGCTTTTCCCGGCATGGATGGGCGGGGATTGGGCTTCATTTACTACCGATCCCAATTCTCCATATTTAGCGATAACCATTGCGCTACATTTTGCTAGCGCGCTAGCGCTCTTTCTGGTTTTCAGGGAGCGTTGGTTCGCCATTCTCGGTGGAGCTTTTAATTCACTGCGCGGTCGTCACAGTATTGCCTCTTCGGTCTTTTGGCGTGTTCTCATAGCAACAGTTCCGGTAGCAATTCTAGGTTTACTTTTCGAGAAACCGCTAAGAGAACTTTTTTCAAAACCGTTAGCTTCAGCTCTCTTTCTAACCCTAAATGGTGCGATTCTAATTACCGCTGAAAGACTTTGCGCGAAGACAAGTTCTTCTCAGGTAGGTGAAAACTCCGATGCGCAAATCGTGGAACATCTCTCTATACCTACTGCAGTAGCCATCGGATTTGGACAATCGCTCGCTCTCTTCTCTGGAATTAGCCGATTCGGTATATCGATGAGCGCTGGAATGTTAAAGAAACTCTCACATGCAACCGCTTCCGACTTCGCTTTTCTGCTAGCGCTCCCAGTGATTGCGGGGGCTGCCATGCTTAAATTGCCTGACCTTTTTGCTCCAGAGTATCGTTCACTTGCTGGACCTATTTTACTGGGTTCAATTATCTCTTTCATTGCAACATATGCCTCAGTCACTTTTTTGGTTAGATGGTTTAAGACTCGAACTCTGTATCCCTTCGCTATTTACTGCCTTGTAGTAGGAATCGCTTCAATTATTAGGTTCGCATAGCGCTCTCATGTTTCCGGGGGCTGGCACAGTAATTAATCTTCTCGCAATCATGACCGGTGCTTCGTTAGGTGTTCTCGTCGGCAATCGCATCTTGGTTAAAACGCGCACTTTGATAACAGATGTACTCGGTCTGGTAACTCTGCTCGCCGCGGCGAGCGCACTTACTCCAATGTGGTCAGAGCGATTTATTATTTCGCTACCCAAAGGATGGACTTTGCTAGTGGTGTTGGCCTCACTTATTCTCGGTGGCGCGCTTGGCTCGCTCCTTAAGTTGGAAGATCAACTCGAGCGCATTGGCGAAAATTTACGGAAAAAATTCCGAGCAAGAGGGGATACTCCATTCGTAGCGGGCTTTGTTACCGCATCGCTGCTATTTGCAATCGGTCCCTTAGCCATACTTGGAAGTCTTAGCGATGGAATGTCTAGGGGAATTGATCAACTTCTTTTAAAAAGCTCGCTCGACTTTTTCGCGGCAATGGCTTTTGCCACATCCTTGGGTTGGGGTGTTGCCGCATCAATAATTCCGGTAGGCATCTATCAAGGGTTCTGGACTCTCGTTGGTCTTTTCTTAGGCGAAGTGATGAGTGGATATCAAGTAGATGCCATGACCGTTGTGGGCGGTGTTCTTCTTCTGAGTATTGGGCTTCGGTTGCTAAATATTAAAAGCATTGCAGTCGGGAATCTTCTTCCGGCCCTTGTCATGGCGCCAGTAATCGCGATGGCCGCACACTTATTTGTTTAACTAGATGGTAGTTGCAGTGACGCGGCAACATCTGCGGCAACTCCGTCTTCTTGAAGTTTCGTCTGCCCTTCGGTTGTAATCTTATTATTAAATAACTCCTTTATTTACAACTAATTGACGCAGGAAAGCCTGGTCTTGGCCCGTTAATTTCATTACCTCTTGAGGTGTGATTGCTGAGCAATCAACTCCGCGTAAGAAATAACGTGCCAAAGTCAGAGCGGTTGCGGGTTCGTCCATTGTGCCCGATTCGGCTTTCTCTAAATAAGTAAATAAGCGCTGGGCGGCAGCGCTTAAGCCTTCACGGTAGAAAATCCAATTTGCAGCAATTCGGGTTGGAATTTGCGAGCCATGCAAATCCCAGCCTTGATAGATTCCATGTTCGAGAGACCTTCGAACTAAACGATAGTGATTATGCATTGCCAAATGAACCGCGGGAGTCTCACCTACAGGTAAAATATTAGTTGAACCATCGGAGATCCGAACAGTTGTTCCAGCAGTAATTACTTGCAAAATGGATTTCGCAAAATCTGCAGCCGGATGATCAAGGCTTTGGTAAGCCGGCGAAATTCCTGCGGCTGCTGAATAGTCGTAAGTTCCATAGTGAAATGCTGTGAGACGCCCAAGAGATGCATCAATAAATTTCGCTGCGCTTACTTGGCCGTCTGGGCCAATGATTGCTTGAGTAGTCTCAATTTGAATTTCAAAGCGAATTGTACCGAAAGGCAAATTATGTTTCTTTTCAATTTCTTCTAACGCTAACACCATGACTTCGACTTGTTCCACAAAAGTCACCTTAGGCAATGTAATTATAAAATTACTTGGTAGTGGTCCTTGCGCTAGAATGCCTGAAACAAATTGGTCTAAAGTTTTCAAAGCTCGCCTTCGAGTAATTGACTCCATACTTTTCATGCGTATGCCAATGAAAGGAGTTTTTACTAAATTGAACGCTATGAGCGCATTTTGTAGATCTTTCTCTTCATCAGCATCGCCTCGGCGGCCATAACCATCTTCAAAATCAATTCTTAGATCTTCAATCGGTTCATTCTCAATTTTCTCTATAAATCTGGGCCAAATCTCCTCAATAATTTTCGCATCAGCCCCGGTCGCTGCGGCGAAGGAGACTGCCGTCGGTGTGTGGTCTTCGATTGTCGAAAGAGCGACACTGCCCCATTGCGTGAGAATATTTTTCGAGAATTTATCGGCTGGTACATAACAGGTATGAATTGGTTGGCGTCCACCGAAGTCGCCTCTGAATTTACTAGCTAAAAGGTTATCTACGCCGGCGAGGGCTTTTGCTGCTCTATCAGCGAAATCTTTATCCAAGGACTCCATTATGCTTATTTTTTAAATAACGAATCGTTGAACTTTTTTGTAATCTCATCTAACGATTTAACATCTGGAGTTCCCCACACTCGAAAGCGTCCAAGACCTCCATCTGGAAATACATCTAAACGAACCGCAGAAACTAATTCGTTACTGGCCGATAAAAATTTATGAGGAGTATCTGGTTGAACTGTAATCTTCGAGAGAAGTGTTATTTTCCCAGGACCCTTAAGTAGGGCATAAGCGTTATCAGCGCTGACCATTACATGGCTAGGTGCGTTTCCTTTAAAGTGTGTCGTATCGATTTCAATTGCGCTAACCGATCCAGAGATTGCGAGTTTGACGGTAAACCAGTCATTTCCAACACCGCGTCGTCTCATATTTTCCCAACCATCACCTTGCGTTAGTGGATTTCCTGATTGCAAAGTATTTCGAGATGATGAATAGAAATCATCACTAGAACCGACGATCTCACCACCGTTTTCAATAGCCGCTAAATCAATGGTTCCGCGGGCTTTAATCCAAGTGGGGTCTGCTATAGGAATTCCATAGACTCGCAAACGAGCGACTCCACCATCTGGATAAATTGAGAGGCGAATATGCGTCCAACGGTGTAGTTCATTTATTTCAAAGGCATTTTCATGGTCACCTTTGAGTGAAGATTTTTCTAGAAGAGTTGTCCAGTGTGCTTGTGATAATTCTTGAAGGGTTGGTACGTGAAGAAAACTTGTAGCTTCAATAGATGCATGCTCTGGATAATTTCCTGTGAAATTTCCAGTATCGATGATGACGCCTTTTACTATTCCAGGTGCGCCTAATCGAATGATTGCCCAATCATCTCCCGCTTCGCGGCGCCGGCGCGTTTCCCAACCGTCATAGAGCTGACCTTTGTGACCAAAAGTGTGGCTTGCAAAATTAGCACGACCTTGGTTAAGTAAATTTTCTTTTTCGGCAAAGAAATCATCGTTAGCCGCAACGACGCCAGAGCCTAATCGTCGGTTAGCCAAATCGGTTAGTGCTGTGAAATTCTTCAATTCTTACCTCGATATAGAAATTCGCCGGAAGGCGAATTTATCATGGAACCATGCTTATATATAAGGCTTCCGCGTAACCAAGTCTGTTCTACCACCCCAGTAAGCGTCTTGCCTTGATAAGGTGTCACTAAATTCTTGTGAAAAAGTTTGGCGGGTTCAACGGTAAAAGTTTTTTCAGTATTGAATTCAACGAGATCGGCATCCATTCCAACTGCAATGGCACCTTTATTTTTTAATCCCACTAATTCGGCAGGCTTTTGCGACATCCATTTCACCACTTGCCACAATGAAATTTCGCGATTCTTTGCTTGACTCCAAATGATTGAGATTCCAAGTTGCAGGGAGGAGATACCACCCCATGCTTGTTGAAAGTCACCTTGATCGAAAATCTTTAAATCTTCAGTACAGGGGGAGTGATCAGAAACAATTTGGTCAATGATTCCATCTTTAAGTCCTTGCCACAGTTCTTCTTGGTTTCGTTTCTCGCGAATTGGTGGGCAACACTTATATTGAGTGGCACCATCGGCAATTTCTTCGGCGGTTAGTGACAAATAATGCGGACATGTTTCGACTGTAATATTTATTCCATCAGTTTTTGCTGAACGAATTAAAGTAAGCGAATCACCACTAGATAAGTGAACAACATGAACTCTTGCTTTGGTACGGCGTGCTTCTTCGATTAATTGTGCAATCGCTACGTTTTCGGCGCCTTTTGGGCGCGATGCTAAAAATTCAGAATATTGGCGAGATGGTGGTTTACTTGAGCGAACTATTACATTTGAATCTTCGGCATGAACGATCATGAGTGCGTTGTATTTAACTAATTCATCAAGGGCTGCAGATAAATCATCAGGGTCTGATGCTGGAAATTCATCTACACCAGAGTGGAGCAAGAAACATTTAAAGCCAAAAACACCTTTATCAAACAAAGGTTTTAAATCTTTAACATTGCCAGGAATTGATCCACCCCAAAAACCAACATCAACGCTACATTTTCCAGTTGCGGCTGCTATCTTTACTTCTAAGGCATCTGTGTTAACAGTTGCTGGAATGCAGTTAAGTGGCATATCAATTAAAGTCGTTACACCACCGGCAGCACCGGCTTTTGTCGCAGATTCAAATCCTTCCCACGCAGTGCGACCTGGTTCGTTAATATGAACATGGCTATCAACTAAGCCAGGAATTAGCGCACCAGCAAGAATTATATCTTCCAGCGCGTCATATTGTTCATCAAAAGCCCCGATTGCGGCAATTTTGCCATCTTTAATTGCAACCGCAGCAGGTCGATCGCCAATCTCTGTAATGACATGCTGTGATCGAATAACTCGGTCGTATTTCATGTCAATCAATTAGGTCCATAGCTGGAAGAGTAAGGAAATCTGCGTAATTATCATCAAGGCTGACTCGTTTAAAAAGTTTAGATGCTAGCGCTAAGGCTTTGGTATCAAAGCCTGCCACAATGAGCTTGGCTTCTTCTTGACTTAAAATTTTTCGAACTAATTCTTTTGTGGCAATATTTCCAGTATCAGCCATTTTGACCGAGTTCTTTATTTGCTGCCAAATTTGTGATCTCGAAATTTCGACCGTAGCTGCATCTTCCATTAAATTATGAATAGCCACAGCCCCGCTTCCACCAATCCATGCTGCTAAATATTGCAGGGATACCTCAATATTTAGCCGCATTCCAGCCTCGGTTATCTCACCTGGAGTCTGTGAAACTGCTAGCAGATCCGATGCGCTCACATTAACTTCAGAACGAAGTTTATCTAGTTGATTTGGTTTATTCCCAAGAACTGAGTCAAATACTTCTTTGCACAGCGGGACCAAATCAGGGTGGGCTACCCAAGATCCATCAAAACCATCACCTGCTTCACGCACTTTGTCTGCACGAACTTTTGCAAAGGCAATTTTATTAACTTCTTCATCGCGCCGACTTGGCACAAAGGCGGCCATGCCTCCGATCGCGAAGGCTCCACGCTTATGACATGTTGCAACAAGTAAATCTGTATATGCGCGCATCATTGGCGCCGTCATTGTTACTGCGCCGCGGTCAGGCATAATGTAATCAGCGCCGGCATCGCGGAAAACTTTTATCATTGAGAACAAGTAATCCCAACGCCCAGCATTAAGTCCGCTCATATGTTCGCGTAATTCGTAGAGAATCTCTTCCATTTGGAAAGCAGCAGGAATGGTTTCGATTAAAACTGTTGCGCGAACGCTACCGTGGGGAATCCCTAAGGTCTTTTCGGCTTCGCTAAAAAGATCATTCCATAATCTTGCCTCAAGATAGCTTTCGATTTTAGCTAAATAAAAATAAGGGCCCGAACCGATTTCTAGTAGGGCTTTGGCATTATGAAATAGATGCATGCCTGCATCAAAAATTGCACCTACAATTGGGTGACCATCAATTCTGATATGCCGCTCATCGAGGTGCCACCCACGTGGACGAACAACAAGAGTTGCTAGTGGGCCATTATTTAATTGGTAAGTCTTACCTTCGGCGGATGTAAATTTTAAAGTTCTGCGCGCAACGCCCTGCAATGTAACTTGACCTTCCACAACATTTTTCCAATGCGGAGTATTAGAATCCTCTAAATCTGCTAGCCAAACTTTTGCACCAGAATTGAGTGCATTAATTGCCATCTTCGGATCTGTTGGCCCCGTTATTTCAACTCTACGATCTTGTAAATCTTTTGGTGCTGCTGCCACTTTCCACTCTGAAGTGCGAACGGATGCGGTCTCGGTAAGAAAATCTAATTTTTCTCCCTTTGCAATACGTTCGCGTTTGGCGCCTCGCATTGCAAGTAATTCATTTCGACGTGGGGCAAATAGTCCATTTAAATGCAGAACAAAGTCGACAGCCTCTTTTGTTAATACTTTATCGCTTCCGTCGACATTTGATGGAATAACTTCTATTTTATTACTCATGTAGTAGCTCTCCCTATTTTAGTTATTTCTCTTTGGACTTCTTTGCAATCGCAAAAAACCATTCTGCCATCTGCTATGTTTTTTATCAAGGTTCATCTCTGAATCCTAGTTTCCGCGAGAAGAGAAAAACAGCTAAGACCGCAAAACCCAAACCACTCATCTCGCTCGAACTTGGTTTGGAGAACACGCAACCTTCTCTCTATTAGTCGGATGAACACTCTCATCTTCCCCTTAAACTCCTTAATGAAGAATATATCGAATGGGGCGAATATGGAATTATTGACTGCGTACCCGTGGCAACATACCCTTACCGCATGCCAACTCTTGGAGAGATAAATAAATTGAGCCGCGATCAAGCCCGCGAACTTTTCGAGCGATGTTGTGTGGCTAGAGACTTCACTCTTGCTATGGTTGAGTCCATGCCTTTTACTATTGTCGAAACTTTTGAAAAAGCATCTGATAGGGCTACCAGAAATCTATCGCGCGAGGGACTCCTGCAAGGTTTTTCAGGACATCCTCGTATTGGTGACCGGAAGCCTCATTCGATATGGTCTTCAGCCGAGCAGTCCGATGTCACTCAATCCGACGAAAAAGTCCTGCACGATTTACGGGATGCAAATATCGCCTACGAAAAGAAATTTGATTATGTTTTTCTCATCTGCGCGACTGGCAAGAGCGCTGATTTTATTTTGAGTGAGTGTCTACGAAGAATTGAAAATACCCCCGAAATTGAAATTGAAGAAGCACGTGAAGAATTACGACGTATTAATCGCCTTCGCATCCACAAACTATTGGAGGAAGAATGAGCGCTCTTTCTACTCACATACTTAATACATCTACGGGTTTACCAGCTGCCGATGTCCGAGTGAGTCATAGTTTCAACGGGTCAGTCATTGCAACGGCATTGACCAATAAAGAGGGGCGCATCGCTGATCTGCTAGGAGGCAAGGGGTTAGAGGTAGGAGAACATAAATTGGTATTTGAAATAGGGGCTTATTTCTCTGATCTGAAGGTTGAGTATTTCTTTCCGCTCGTGGTAATTGATTTCTTGATTAAGGATGCTTCGCGCAGCCATCATGTTCCACTCTTAATTAGTCCATTCGGATTTTCTACATATAGGGGGAGCTAGTTATGAAGATTGTTTTGGGAGAGAACCGTTATGGGAAAGCAGAAAATCGCGTTGTGCGCGTTACTCGCCTTAAAGATGAACATCATCTGCTCGACCTCAATATCTCGGTTCAACTCAGTGGAGATTTTTCGGATACTCACATAACTGGGTCAAATAAGAAGGTTCTTCCTACCGATACTCAGAAGAACACTGTATTTGCTTTTGCACAGAAGTTCCCCGCGATGGAGCCCGAAGCCTTCGCTCTACTTCTCTGCAAACATTTCCTTGATTCGCAGCCCCATGTTGCCCGCGCAGAAATTCGAATGGAGCAATTCTTCTGGGATCGCATTAAAGTCGAAGGGAAACCGCATCCACGTGCATTCCAAAGAAATGGATCGATGAAACGCACTGCTCGAATTGTGGTAGACCGCGCAGATGGTAATTCCAAAGTAGCATATATAAGTTCGGGTCTGGAAGATCTTGTTCTATTAAAAACTAGCGATAGCGAATTTACTGATTTTCTTCGTGATGAATACACAACTCTGCCCGATGCCACCGATCGCATTATGGCAACTCAAGTGAGCGCGAAATGGCGTCATGAGTCACATTCAATTGATGAGTTAGAGAAAATAGATTTTGCGAAAAGTTTTACTAGGGCAAGTCAGACTATGATGGCGGCTTTTGCGGGACATTACAGTCTCTCGCTTCAGCAAACTCTTTTTGAGATGGGATCTGCCCTTATCAAGGATCAACCAACTATTGCTGCGGTCAAATTATCGCTACCGAATAAGCATCATTTTCTGGTAGATCTCACGCCATTTGGGCTCGAAAATAATGGTGAGGTATTTATCGCGGCCGATCGCCCTTATGGTTTGATTGAAGCGGTAGTTGAAAGAGATGATGCACCGAGCGCTGGTTACATATGGCCGAATTGGTAGGAAAATAACTATGGATTTTTATCGACCGACTTCCCTTATGGCTGCCCTAAAATTAAAATCTGAACATCCCGATGCGCTCTGTATTAACGGCGGAACAGATGTGATGGTTGAATTAAATTTCGATCGTAAGCGCCCAAAGGTGCTGCTCGACCTCAGCGCAATTCCCGAGCTCTCTCAATGGAGCGATGATGGAGAGTGCATTCTTTTAGGTGCAGGTGTTTCTTACACCCGCATCTACACGCAATTACGGCAAGAACTTCCTGGACTTGCCATGGCCTCTCGCACCGTGGGTTCGCTGCAAATTAGAAATAAAGGTGGAGTCGGTGGCAATTTAGGTTCGGCATCACCAGCAGGTGATGCGCATCCGGCCCTTCTTGCTACTGGGGCAACAGTTAATGTGGCGAGTCTTTCTGGTATTCGTGCGATTGATATTAATGATTTTTATCTCGCTCCAAAGAAAAGTGCGCTACAACCTGATGAAATTATTACTAGTATTCTGATTCCAAAAGCTAAAGGCGGACAGGAGTTTTCCAAGATTGGAACTCGAAACGCAATGGTGATTGCAGTTGTCTCTTTTGGAATAGCCATAGATGCAACTACCCAGACCGTTGGTACTGGGATTGGATCGGCAGGCCCCACACCACTTCGAGCGCGCGAAGCAGAAAAATATGCAGCAGAAAACTTAGATTGGGCTACCCAACGCATCAGCGCGCTCTCCCCGGAGATTATGAAAGAGTTTGGTAAACTTGTTGCTGGAGCAGCAAAACCCATTGATGATGTTCGCGGTACTGCCGCCTACCGTCGACATGCACTTGCAGTTGTATCGGCGCGCTGTTTAAAATGGTCTTGGCAGAAAACCTGTGTAATGAAAAAGGGTAATGAATAATGCGTCTTAATTGCAGAGTAAATGGGCAAGAACAGAGAATTGATGACATCTGGCCCGGGGAGAGTCTTCTTTATGTTCTCCGTGAACGGATGGGATTACCAGGGGCAAAGAATGCATGTGAACAAGGTGAATGTGGATCGTGTTCGGTGATGCTCGATGGCGTTCTTGTCTGCGCATGTCTTGTTGCTGCAGGACAGGCAGAAGGTGCAGAAATTATTACGGTTGAAGGACTTGCGGGAGAGAAAGATCTTCATCCAGTTCAACAGGCGTATCTTGATGCAGGCGCTGTCCAATGCGGTTTCTGTACACCAGGGCTAATCATTGCAACGGTTGATCTTTTAGAATCAAATTCAAGTCCAACTGATAGTGAAATTCGTGAAGCGCTTGCAGGAAATCTTTGTCGTTGCACTGGTTATTCAAAAATAATGGACGCTGTCCGATTAGCTGCAGCGCGGGGCAAAGAGTGAGCCAAACTCTTATCACTGGTGCATATATCGCCACCGTAGATCTCGATGATCGTGAGATCACTTCGGGCTGGGTTGCGGTAGATGGCAAGCGCATCGTGGGAATAGGCGCTGGAGTCGTGCCAGATAATTATGCTAAATTTTCACGGATTGATGGCTCTGGTTGCTTACTTACTCCTGGTTTTGTTAATACGCATCATCATCTTTATCAATGGGCAACACGTGGAATCGCAACAGAGTCCACTCTCTTTGAGTGGTTAGTTGAGCTCTACCCAATCTGGGGACATATTGATGCTGAGATTACCTTCGCTGCAGCACAAGGGGCGCTTGCTTCGCTATTACTTTCTGGTTGTACCTATGCGTCGGATCACCATTATGTTTTTCCTAAAGAAGGCGGGGATTGCTTAGGCGCAGAAATCTCTGCTGCGCAATCGTTAGGGATTCGTTTTCATCCTACCCGAGGCTCCATGGATCTTGGAAGATCGCAAGGTGGGTTGCCGCCCGATCATGTTATTGAAGATCGGGATCAGATTTTGATTGCAAGTGAAGATGCAATTACGCGTTTTCATGATTCTGCTAGTGATGCAATGGTAAAAATCGGTATCGCGCCTTGTTCACCTTTTAGCGTTACCGGAGACTTAATGAAGGAAGCAGCAACTCTTGCTCGCAAACATAAGGTGCGTCTACATACACACCTTGCCGAAACTATTGACGAAAATGATTTCTGCCAAGATAAATTTGGTTGTTCTCCAACAGATTATGTTGAATCACTTGGGTGGCTCGGATCCGATGTATGGATGGCTCACGCGGTACATCTTGACGATGGAGCAATTGCAAAGTTTGCTAAAACCGGAACGAGCGTTGCACATTGCCCCTCATCCAATGCGCGACTTGGTGCGGGAATTGCGAGCATACAAAAAATGGTGGGTGCGGGAGTTCCAGTTGGTCTTGGTGTTGACGGCGCAGCAAGTAATGAAAATGGTGAGTTACTTACTGAAGTTCGCGCGGCTGCGCTCTGGGCACGATTAAAAGATGGCCCGACCGCTATGAGTTCTCGCCAAGCACTGGCGCTTGCTACCCGAGGCGGAGCAAAAGTTTTGGGAAGAGAGAAGGAACTAGGAAGTATTGAAGTAGGAAAATTGGCAGATTTAGCGCTCTGGAAACTCAATGACATTGGCCATATAGATATTGTTGATCCCATTGCAGCACTTGTGCTCGGACCTAAAGCAGAGTTAAACGCCCTACTCGTTAACGGAGAAATTCGCGTACGCCATGGTCAACTCACCAGTAAGCCACATGAAGAAATTGCATCAGAGGCGGCAAAGGCAAGCAAGAATCTTTTATCTCGCGCAGAGAAAGCAGGTCATCGTGGTTAAATCATCGAGGATTGAGAATTCATCGCTTCCAACGAAACAACGTGATCGAATCGTTGCGCCAGTACTTGGTGGAGTTGGTGAGAGCGTAGCGCGACCCGATGGCGCCTTAAAAGTCACCGGTGATTTTGCATTCTCGAGTGACTTATGGGCTGATGGAATGCTCTGGGCAAGCACGCTTCGTTCCCCACATCCACACGCGAGAATTAAATCAATCAATATTGCGCCAGCATTAAAAATAAATGGCGTATCTGCAGTTCTCACTCATGATGATGTGCCAGGGTCAAAACTCTATGGTTTAGAAATCATTGATCAACCTGTACTTGCTATCGACATGATTCGCTTTCACGGAGAGGCGATTGCAATTGTTGCAGCGGACCATCCCGAAACAGCGAAGCGCGCAGCACAGGCAATTGAAGTGGAATATGAAATTCTTGAACCAGTGATTGATGCTGACTTTGCTATTAGCGGCAAAGCACCGCTTGTGCACGAAGGTGGAAATATCACACGCCATGTTCCGATTCGATTTGGACCACAAAACTTAAAAGCAGAAGTTGTTGTTACCGGCGAATATGAAGTGGGAATGCAAGATCAAGCACCTCTTGGTCCAGAATCTGGGCTTGCAATTCCGTCAGAAGATGGCGGAATTGATCTCTATATTTCTACCCAATGGCTTCATGTCGATCGCGCTCAACTAGCAATGATTCTGGGACTGCCGCCAGAGAAAGTTCGTCTCACGCTTGCAGGAGTAGGAGGAGCATTTGGCGCCCGCGAGGATCTTTCGATGCAAGCACATGTCTGTCTGCTAGCGATGCGCACGGGTAAACCGGTAAAGATTGTTTATTCTCGTGAAGAATCTTTCTTTGGCCACGTTCATCGCCATCCAGGAAAACTTCGTTACGAACATGGAGTGACAAAAGAAGGAAAGATTGTCTATGTAAAAGCCAATATCGTTCTTGATGGTGGCGCCTATGCATCTTCTTCTCCAGCAGTCTGTGCCAATGCTGCATGTTTTGCCGTTGGTCCCTATCAGACTCAGAGCGCAACAATTGATGCTTTCGTTGCATATACGAATAATCCACCATGTGGGGCGATGCGCGGATTTGGTGCAGTGCAAACAGCTTTCGCTTACGAATCACAGATGGATAAAATCGCAGCAACGCTCAAAATAGATCCAATTGAACTTCGACTTAAGAACGCGATGGAACGAAATTCATTAATGCCAACTGGACAAAAGGTTGATTCAGCAGCACCAGTTGCAGAGATATTAGAAATATTGCGTGACATGCCACTGCCACCATTAACTTCTACCACTGCAGGAGAGGATGTTCTTGATCTTCCTGGTGGTGCAAGCAATTCAACCCATGGTGAAGGAATCGTACGTGGAATCGGTTACGCGGTAGGTATTAAGAACGTTGGTTTTTCTGAAGGATTTGATGATTACTCCACAGCTAAAGTTCGGCTACAGATTATCAATGGCGAACCTGTCGTTGAAGTGCATACTGCTGCAGCGGAAGTCGGACAAGGTCTTGTTACTCTTAAAGGACAGATTGCTCGCACCGAACTTGGCGTGCAAAGAGTTGTTGTTCGAACCAGTGATACGCAAGTAGGGAGCAGCGGTTCAACGAGCGCTTCTCGTCAGTCCTATGTCACCGGTGGGGCAGTTATGACAGCTTGTAGAGCAGTGCGCGAAGAGGTTCTTCTTTTCGCGATGGAAAAGTTGGGACATCTACACCCTCATCTACTTCATTTCCGCGCAAGTTACAGACTCATTGATGGCGAAATTCGGACAAGTGAAGGCAAACTCGTTTCAACACTTGCAGATCTTTTACAAGATAAAACATTTGAATGCATTCGTGAATATCGCCATCGCGCAACAACGCCGATTGACCCTGTCACCGGTCAAGGATCTCCCCATGCGCAATTTGCATTTGCTGGACATCGCGCTGTTGTCGATGTTGATATTGAAACGGGATTGGTGAAAGTTATTGAAATGGCTACTGTGCAAGATGTTGGAAAGGCGCTCAACCCGCAAGCAGTAGAGGGACAAATCGAAGGCGGCACCGCTCAAGGACTCGGTCTTGCAATTTTAGAAGAGATTCAAGTGGTTAACGGCAAAGTGAAAAATCCTTCATTTACTGATTATTTAATTCCTACCATTCTTGATATGCCACCTGTGCGGTCAGTTATTTTAGAGTATCCAGATGAACATGCTCCTTATGGTTTGCGCGGTGTTGGAGAGCCGCCAACAATTTCTAGTACGCCTGCTATAGTCTCTGCAATCCGTCAAGCCACAGGCCTTGCTCTGCTTCGCGTTCCGGTTCGCCCAGAACATATAACCGGGACAATTTGAATGATGTGAATTAAGAATAAACGAATCAGATTTTTCGGTCTAATAATTCTTTTATTTAACTAGATGGTAGTTGCGTCGATTACAAAGCGATATTTGACATCGCTAGCGACACTGTGGACGTCTGACGACCGAGTTACGCGTGGGATGGAGAAATTTGCATAGAAGGTACGGCTCTCTGCTATACAGTCGAGGTATGAAAAAAAGAATTGTTTTGGCTGCCGTTGCACGTACTCCTGTTGGAAAAATAGGTGGCGCACTCAGCAATTTATCGGCAATAGATTTGGGGGCTATTGCCGTCGAAGGGGCGATTAGCCGATCTGGAGGTTTGCCGATTGATACAATTGTAATGGCAAATGTTGCTCAGGCAGGAAATGGCCAAAATCCGGGCCGCCTTGCCGCTATTCGTGGAGGTGCCAATCGAAATGTAACTGGCATCACCTTGAACAACGTATGCCTTTCCAGTATCAGCGCCATCGTGTCCGCAAAGCGATTACTACAACTAGGTGAGGCGAATTCAGTGTTAGTCGGCGGCTTTGAATCAATGAGCTGTGGTCTGGTAGGTAATTCGAGTATAACGGATCACCGAAAAAATCAGATTAATAATTTAGATTTGATAAAAAATGACGGTTTATGGTGTTCGATAGATGGAGTTGGAATGGGCGAACTGAGTGAAAAAGAAAATAATCGATTAGGTATCAGCAGGCTTGCTCAAGATGAATGGGCTATTCGAAGTCATAAAAAAGCTGTACTAGCTGAAAGCTTGCGTAAAGAATTTATGTATGTGGGAGATAGAGATATCGCTTTAGTCGACGAGGGCGTTCGTACGGATACGTCACTTGAAAAAATTTCTGCGCTGAAGTCAGCATTTGTGTGGAATGGCAGCATTACTGCAGCAAATTCTTCACAGATGTCTGATGCAGGCGCTGCTGGATTTGTTTCATTCGAAGAAGTAGTAAGGTCTCATGGCATTTTACCTCTTGTTGAGATAGTAGATGCAGAATTTGTGGCTGGACTAAGTTCAGCGCTCCATCTAATGCCATCAGCTGCGGCGAAAAAATTGCTCACAAAAAATAAACTTGTGGCCAGTGATATTGGCGCTTGGGAAATCAATGAAGCATTTGCAGGGGTTGTGTTAGCTTCGATTGCGGATTTGGGAATCGAAGAAGACCGAGTGAATACTTCGGGAGGCGCCATTGCGATTGGCCATCCACTAGCCGCTTCCGCTTTTCGAATCACGATGTCTTTAATTTCTACCATGCGACACGAAAATCATGAATTCGGCATCGCTGCAATTTGTGGTGGAGGAGGTCAGGGTAAAGCTATTCTTCTAAAACAAATCTAGTTATTTTTTTGAAATTGTGAATCGCGCTGGCCGCACACTCATTTATTTAACTAGATGGTGGTTGCATCGATTACAAAGCGATATTTGACATCGCTAGCGACAGTTCGTTCATAGGCAGTATTTACATAATCTGCGTTAATTATTTCCACTTCGCTCACGATAGATTTTTCGCCACAGAAATTCAACATTTCTTGAATCTCAGGGATGCCACCGATCATTGACCCCGCAAGAGATCGTCGCCCGTTGAGAAGTGATCCAGCACTAACTGAATATGGTTTTCCAGGGAGTCCTATTACCACGAGAGTTCCATCAAGTTTAAGGAGATCCAAGTAAGCATCAATATCTAACTCTGCGCTGACTGTATTTAGAATCAAATCAAATTGCTTGCTCAAGGGTTTTAGATTAGAAATATTCGAAGTATCAACAAACTCAGCCGCGCCCATCGCTAAAGCATCGCTCTTCTTGCTAGGGGAGTGTGAAAAAACGGTTACGTGCGCACCCATCGCATGCGCAAATTTAACTCCCATATGTCCCAAGCCACCCAAACCCATCACTCCAATTCTTTTACCTGGAGCGGCTTTCCAGTGTTTCAAAGGTGAGTACAGAGTAATTCCTGCGCAGAGCAGCGGCGCAACGCCTGATAGCGGCAAATTTGCCGGAATCTTCATTGCATAGTCTTCATTGATTACAAATTTATCGGAGTATCCACCCATTGCCACAGTGGTGCCATCGCGTTCCAAGGTGTTGTATGTGCCAGTCATTCCAGTAACGCAATACTGCTGCAACCCTGCAATGCAATTATCGCAAGTACGGCATGAGTCGATGAAAACACCGACTCCAATTGCGTCACCCACCGAAAATTTTGCAACAGAAGCGCCAATCGCAACCACTATGCCTGCTATTTCGTGTCCGGGGACCATGGGAAATATTGCCGGCCCCCATTCTTCGCGTGCTTGATGAATATCAGAGTGACAAATACCCGAGTAAGCGATATCAAGGGCTACATCGTGCGGCCCTAGATCGCGTCGGTTGAATTCATATGGAAGAAGTGGCGCCTTTGCCGAAAGTACGGCTAGCGCGCGAGTTTTCATTATTTTTGCTCCTATAGGTTCTTAAATGGCAATGGATCCTTGGAAGTATGTCCAGCCCTTGATGCTCGAGCTGTTACTTGTCGCATGTGATGTCTTCTGCAAAGAACTTCATAGGCTACTTCATTTCCTTGACTTACATCTCCAACCACAACTTGCTCTCCTTCCGTAACCATTACTCCACCTAAAGTACGTGCATTGTGCGTAGCGCGCGCGCCGCACCAGCAGAGCGCTTCAACTTGTAGGGTGTGTACGCGATCTGCTAATTCCACTAACCGCGCCGAACCAGGGAAAAGAGAGGTACGGAAGTCTGTCAAAATCCCAAAAGCAAAGACAGCGATTCCTAGTCCATCAGCAATTTTGGCGAGCTGATCAATTTGAATGCTTTGATAGAATTGCGCCTCATCACAGATAATGTAATCAATGCGTTCGCCAATGGAAAGTTGGTCGGCTACAAATTTATGTATGTCCATATCCGGGTGTACTTCAATAGCCGGACTCTGCAAACCTAGCCGTGAAGAAATCACGCCAGAGCCGGCCCTATCTTGGCTCGTGAAAATTATCCCAGATCTACCACGGCTTTGATGGTTATGAGCAGTTTGGAGCGCAAGCGTTGATTTTCCACTATCCATAGTCCCGCAGTAATAAATTAACTCCGCCACGGCGAGCATCCTGCCACTTTTCGAACTTCTCTGCTTACTTTCAGCTATACGGTTTTCAAAGTTTTAACTGGAATGGCAGGAAATTGAGAAAATAGATTTGCTCGCCCGCCTAGGCTTTCAATCTCGAGCAGTGCAAGAACACAAACAACTTCTCCGCCGCATCGTTGGATCAAGGAAATCGCAGCGGAGATAGTTCCTCCGGTAGCGAGCACGTCGTCAATCAGAAGAACTTTCGATCCCGGAGTAAAGGCATCAATGTGCATCTCTAATTCATCAGAGCCGTATTCCAAACCATAACCCTGCGAGATGGTTTGGAAGGGGAGTTTTCCTTTCTTGCGGATCGGGATTAAACCAGCTTGCGTCTGGTTGGCAAGAGCTGCGGCAAAAATAAAACCTCTCGCCTCGATTCCAGCGATTAAATCGCCCTCGTGCGAGAATGAGGCGAAGTGTTCGCTAACAGCGCGTAGCGCGCGGCCATTACCAAGAAGTGGGGTGATATCTTGAAATCGAATTCCCGGTTTTGGAAAATCAGGAACTTCGCGAATCAGACAAAGCGCTTGCGCAAGTTCCATCTCCACCGCCTATGTATCGAATTGAACCGTGTCCGAACGGGGACTTGAACCCCGAAGCCCTTGCGGGCACTAACACCTCAAGCTAGCGCGTCTGCCAATTCCGCCACCCGGACGAGTGCGGGGTAACGATAGCAATTTACTGGATAAAGCACCAAAAATTCGGTAAGAATAGCCCCTATGACTACTCAAGAGCGTACCCAATTGGAAATCGAAGTTATCCAAATTTGCCAAGACCTTATTCGGATTCCCAGCGTGAATTATGGCGATGGCAAAGGTGATGAGAAAGCTGTTGCGGAGTATGTAGTTAAGTCGCTGGGCGAAGTAGGGATTGATTCTAAAGTTTATGAATCAGCCCCTGGGAGATGCACTGTCATTGCAAAAATCAAAGGCCGCGATTCATCGCGCCCGGGTTTAGTCCTCCATGGACATTTAGATGTTGTCCCTGCAATTGCTGCAGATTGGAGCGTTGATCCTTTCAGTGGGGTTATTAAAGATGGAATGATTTGGGGACGCGGCGCAGTCGATATGAAAGATATGGATGCCATGATGCTCGCTAACGTGCGCGACTGGGCCCGTCGCGGTTATCTTCCCCCGCGTGACATAGTCTTGGCTTTTTTTGCCGATGAAGAAGCCGGCGGTGTTTTTGGTTCTCGTTGGATGGTTAAGAACCATCCAGAAGTTTTTGATAACTGTTCTGAAGCAGTCTCCGAAGTTGGAGGTTTTGATTTAACTTTGGCCAACGGCGCTCGTCTTTACATGATTGAAACTGCAGAAAAAGGTATTCATTGGATGAAATTGACAGCACATGGTCGAGCAGGTCATGGTTCCGTTACCAATAATGAAAATGCTCTGACTGCCCTAAGCGGTGCGGTACATAAAATAGGAACCCATCTCTGGCCACTTCGAATGACAAAAACTATGGATGCGCTATTAGTTCGCGTTGCTGCCGTGTTAGGAAAAGAATACGACAGAGCGAATCCGAGCGCGCTCATTAATGAGCTAGGTTCGTTCGCTCGAATGATGGCAGCTTCAATTCAAAATACCGCCAATCCAACGATGTTAGCAGCTGGTTATAAAGCCAATGTAATTCCTGGCAGCGCGAGCGCGACTATTGATTGTCGTTTCATCCCTGGTTTTGAAGAGGAGCTAAATGAGACAATTCGAAAGATTATTGGAGCCGACATTATTATTGAGACAATAACTCGCGATAAAGCTCTTGAAGTTGATTTCACTGGCGATTTAGTTGAAGCGATGTGTAACGCCCTTCTAAAGTACGATCCCGAAGGCATTCCCGTGCCTTACCTGATGAGCGGTGGAACCGATAATAAAGCACTCGCCGATTTAGGCATTATTGGTTATGGCTTTTCACCACTAAAACTTGGACCAGAGTTAGATTTCGCAGCTCTTTTTCACGGTGTTGATGAGCGAGTTCCAGTGGATGCTCTCATTTTCGGAGTTAATGTGTTGGCTGAGTTCTTGGAGAACGCTTAAGCGGAGATATCGTCCAACGCTCTGCGAACGATGTCGGGCAGCGAGACTTCTTCACTGGTAAGTATGCCGCGCAATTGCGCTCCGGTGCGAGCACCAACAATTGAACTTGTCACGCCCACCGCGTCGCGCACCCAAGCCAAAGCAATTTCCGTTGGCGAATATCCCAGACCTGCCGCTGCGACGGCTACCGCCTCAACAATTCGACTAGAACGTTCATTAAGGTAAGGCTCAATAAAGTTCGCGAAATGCGGTGATGCGCCACGGGAATCACTCGGTAAACCTTTGCGGTATTTTCCCGTAAGAACGCCTCGGCCAAGAGGTGACCATGCCAGAAAACCTATTCCCATGGTGCCAGCAGCAGGCAAAACTTCTCTCTCTACTTGGCGGTTCAACAATGAATATTCATTCTGTACTGATATCAACGGCGCTTTCATTGAATTATTTTCTTGAAGTGTGGAAGCACGCGCTAATTGCCAGCCGCAATAATTCGAGACACCAACGTAGCGAGCTTTTCCACTTGTGTATGCGTAATCCAGCGCCGATAAAGTATCTTCGATTGGAGTAGCAGAATCCCATGTATGGATTTGCCATATATCTACATAATCGGTTCCTAAACGATGCAATGAGCGATCAAGTTCTGCGATTAACGCATGGCGAGAAGTGTCAACCGTCCGGGCGCCGCCCGGAAATGTAATTCCAGCTTTAGTTGCAATTACAACGCTATCGCGCTGGAAGAGAATTCCGATTAGTCCGCCGATAACTCTCTCGCTATCGCCGTCACCGTAAACTGCTGCAGTATCAATAAAATTTCCGCCTGCATCCAAATACGCCCGACATTGATCGGCGGCTTCGTGCTCGTCGGTATCGCGGCCCCACGTCATCGTTCCTAGACCAATGCGTGTTAACGCTAACCCACTATTTCCGGCTCGGCGAAGTTCCATGACGCGACTTTAGCAACCTTTGGGCTAGAGATTAAACTACGATTAGAAAGTGAACTCATGGGCCAAGTTGTCGATTCCGCCGCTCCCATCTCAATTGCAACTCCGAGGGCTCTCTTTAACAAACTCTTTGACGCGTTCTAAGGAAGAGTTACCGCTAAAAGATATATACCGAATGTATGTTTGCGGTATCACGCCATATGACGCAACCCATCTTGGCCATGCGGCAACTTATTTAACTTTCGATCTAATTTGCAGGTATTTGCGAGCATCCGGAGCTACCGTCAAATATGTTCAAAATATTACCGATATCGATGACCCATTGCTGGAACGGGCCAAGCGCGACGGAATCGATTGGCAAGGCCTGGCAGAGAGCCAGATTGAAATTTTCCGTTCCGACATGGTTGCCCTGCATATTCTTCCGCCAGATCATTACATAGGTGTAGTTGATGCGATCCCTCTGATTATTGAATGTATCGAGAAATTACAGAGCAAAGGATCGGTTTATTCACTCGATGGTGATCTCTATTTTTCAATCGATTCCTCCAATGAATTTGGGAAACTTTCACAGCTGAACCCAGAAACTATGGAAGAGATTTTCGCAGAACGTGGGGGAGATCCAGCAAGAGGTGGCAAAAAAAATCCGCTCGATCCGCTTCTCTGGTTATCCAATCGCGCCGGGGAGCCAAGTTGGCCATCACCTTTTGGCGCAGGGAGACCTGGTTGGCATATTGAATGTAGCGCGATTGCCCTTCGTTATCTAGAACTTGATGAGTCGGAACCTTTCTCAATCGACATTCAAGGCGGCGGGAGTGATTTGATTTTCCCCCATCACGAAATGAGCGCTGCGCAAGGGCAGATCATAGAAAGTAAACCTCTAGCTAGATTTTATGTTCATGGCGGCATGGTAGGTCTGGACGGGGAGAAGATGAGTAAAAGTAAAGGTAACCTCGTTCTCATATCCACCCTTCTTCAGGATGGATATGACCCCATGGCCATCCGATTAGCTCTGTTTGGCGAAAAATATAATAAGGATCGAATGTGGAACCATGACCAACTCATGCTGGCGCAGAGCCAATTAGAGTTCATTAGATTGGCTCTCTCCATGATGGAAGTGGCGCCAACGTTTGAAGTTTTGCAAAAAATCGCCAACGCAATTTCGGATGACTTAGATACACCTAAAGCGATTGGACTACTTCTTGATTGGGCCAGGCAAACGGTGGCTGGCGCAGTTGGAGGCCACCCCGGCGAACTTTCACGGGGAGTTGATGCGCTTTTAGGAATTGCTTTCTAACCATGAATAATTTTTTTAGCGCAGTTTTATTTGACATGGACGGATTACTTATCGACTCCGAGCCCTTCTGGCTCGAAGCAGAGATTGAACTCACGGCACGTTTTGGGTATGCCTGGACTTTGCAGGATCAAAGTGCCTGCCTCGGTGGTCCGTTAACCCGTCTAGGTGAATATATGTATTCCAAGTGCAATCAAAAGCAAAATCCAGCGTATTTTACCCAGGCAATCACTGAACTTATGGTAGCCAAGCTCATCAATGGCGCGCCTTTGATGCCAGGTGCCTCATCACTTCTTGGGGAGCTAGCAAGTGCGCAGATTCCATTGGCAATGGTTTCGGCTAGCCCACGCCAGATCGTTGATGCCGCGCTATCGGCTCACCCTAACCTGCCATTCGCCATCACCATCTCGAGCGATGATGTAGAGCGAACAAAACCTTTTCCGGATGGTTACCTTAAAGCTGCGCAACATCTGGGAGTCGAGATTGAAGAGTGCTTAATTTTTGAAGATTCGCTTACCGGAATGGCAGCCGCGCAGAGCAGTGGGGCTTACCTCATTGCCGTACCACATATAGTTCATGTTGACGAAGGTGTTAAAACTCGCGTGGTTAAATCTCTCGAAGAAATTAATTATCAAAAGCTAGAAAAATTATATGGAAATTTCGCAGCAGAGATTTAGGATTGGTGTGCCGGGCAGATTGGCTTAAAATAACACCAATCACAGAGTTTGCTGGGGTTTGGCCGCCATTGATTTTCTTCCATGGCGCGCGCGATCTCGTCGGCAATATGAAAAATCTTTCGCTCCGTACTTAGCAGTTCTGCCTCAGTTGGAACGCTCCGTACCAGCTTGCCATCTCCTAAGTAAATTAGTTGCAATAGTTTGGGAATAACGCGCTGGGTGCGCCAGTACAGAAGCGCATAGACCCGGAGTTGAAAAAGTGCTTTCTCTTCCCAACCTGGCTTCGGAGCTTTACCACTCTTGTAGTCAATGATTCGTACTTCACCAGTTGGCGCTATATCCAATCGATCTACATAGCCGTGCAGATAAAGATCTTCGCTCAAATCGTTCTCTAAATGCAACTCCCTATGCGTTGCTTCGAAAGTATCGGGTTTCTCTAAAAGAAAATATGTCTTTAATAGCGCCTTAACACGATCGAACCATTCTTTCTCGCTGGTAATCATCGCTGCTAACTCTGGTTTACGCATCATTTGAACCCTCCAAAGCAGTGGTAGAAGTTCAACTGCTCGCTGGAAAGTTCGTTCACCTGCTGGGCTCTCGAAGAGATCATGCAGGATTGCATGAACTAAAGTTCCGCGTTCGGCGTCAAGACTGGGCGGTTCTGGAAGTTTATCGATGGTGCGATATTTATATAGTTGGGGACAATTGGTAAATTCGCTGATACGACTGGGGGAGAGGCGCATTTGATTGCTCATTGACGGAAGATACTGCTAATCGCGGCCAACATCTGGCCTAAGATGCTCCTGTGTCAGATTTAGGCTATTTTGCGTCAGGTGATCGGATCCAACTCACCGATTCGAAGGGCAAACTTTATAGTTTCACCATAACTTCCGGTAAAGAGTGGCACACACATAAAGGTTGGATCGTTCATGATGATCTGATCGGTCTTCCTGAAGGTTCTGTTGTCGGCACAAGTGGCGGGTTACGTTTTACTGCATTTAAACCGCTCCTCGCTGATTACGTCCTGACCATGCCACGCGGGGCAACAATTGTTTATCCAAAAGATGCTGCGATGATAATCGGTGTTGCCGATATATACCCAGGCGCGCGTGTGTTGGAAGCTGGCGTAGGAAGTGGAGCTTTAACGCTCTCCTTGTTGCGTGCAACGGGTCCACTTGGAAGAGTCCACTCAGTGGAACGTCGCGCCGATTTTGCCGAGAATGCACGGAGCAATGTCGAAAACTATTTCGCCGGAAAACCAGAGAACTGGAGCCTTATCGTGGGGGATCTTCAAGATCAAAGGTTTGACTCTGAATTTGACCGTGTCATTTTGGATATGTTGGCACCGTGGGAATGTGTAGATACAGCAGCTAAGGCGCTCCGTCCAGGTGGAGTTTTCTTAGCTTATGTCGCTACCACAACTCAATTATCAGCCACCGCCGAAGCTTTGAAGAGCGATGGAAGATTTACTGAACCAGAAAGTTCGGAGACAATCGTGCGCGGCTGGCACCACGAAGGGTTAGCAGTTAGGCCAGCGCAACGGATGATTGGTCACACCGGATTCCTAATTCAAAGTCGACGAATGGCACCAGATGTAGAGGTATTAGCCCGTCGCCGTCGACCTTCAAAAGGTGCATACGGTGTCACGGAAGAGTGAGCGTTTAGTTAATTTAACGATTGCCTTACTGGCTACCAGAAGATATCTAACGAAGACTGAAATTTTTAGAAGTGTTGAAGGTTACCAAGGTTCACTTGAGGCCAAAGAGCGGATGTTCGAACGAGATAAGGATGATTTACGTAACTTAGGAATTAAAATTGAAGTAGGGAACATTGATCCGCTCTTTGAAGATGAAGCTGGCTATCGAATTCCTTACGATTCTTATACTTTAAATATTGGCAATTTAACACCGAGGCAACTAGCGCTAGCTTCGTTAGCGACCGAAGCTTGGCGGGGTGCGGCGTTAGATGTATTTGCTCAAAGCGCGCTAATAAAACTCTCCGCCACTGGCATCGAACCAGATTTAGAAGCGCTTCCAGCTATTGAACCTCGCATGGCTGCCAGTCGCAATGAATTGGTCGCGCTAGCGCAGGCCATAACTACGCGTACTGCAGTTAATTTTTCATATCTTTCGATTGATTTGCGTAAAGAGAAACGTACTGTTCTGCCTTTTGGTCTTGCTTCCCAGAATGGACATTGGTACTTGGTTGGAAAAGACACGACCCGAAATGATATTCGTACTTTTAGACTCGACCGGATGAGCGATGACTTTACGCTTTCGGGTAAGAAGGGCTGCTACGAGATTCCAGCGGACTTCAACTTAGAATCTGCTCTTGCCCCAAGCAATGCTTCGCGCGAAGTTCTCCTGCGAGTGAGAAAAGGTAAAGGCCATCTCTTAAGGATCATCAGCGCAGAACCATCCGATGACGGTGATTGGGATTTACTGCACATTACTTCAAATAATGAAGAACGATTGACTGATTTGATCCTCTGGCACGGCAATGATGTTGAAGTAATTCAACCGATTGACTTCCGAGCGAGAATCATTGGCGCACTCGAGAAATTGGTGGATATACATGGGTAAAACCACCGATTCACCACTCGCGCAAACCGCACGCTTACTAGATCTCGTTCCATTCATTACCTCTCACCAAGGAATTTCAATCTCAGATCTGGCACATCAATTCGCTATAAATGAGAAACAGCTAATTTTAGATCTAACCACACTTTGGATGTGCGGACTTCCCGGCTATACCGCCCTTGAACTTATGGACCTATCTTTTGATTCAGGTTATGTATATATAAGAAATGCAGAGACGCTTTGCGCGCCGCGGGCTTTAACCAAGGAAGAGATCATTGCGCTTTTATTGGGGCTAGACCTAGTCGATGAATCACTGCCATCGGAACGGATAGATTTAGCGAACGAGTGCGCGGCTCTTCGAGCGAGATTGGTGATAGCTCTGGGAACTCGGACTCCAATCAAAGTTATTCCTAGCGGAGATGGAAGAATTAGAGCTACGCTACTAACTGCTTCGAGCCAAAAAAGGCTGGTTAGAATTGAATACCACTCATTCTATAAGGACGAAATTTCCACGCGAGAAATCTTACCACTCGAATTCCGACCCGTAAGGGAGCATGAATATATTTATGCCTTCTGTAATACTGTTAGCGCCTTCCGTAATTTCAGAGTAGACCGTGTAACGAACGCTGTCATAGGCGAAAAAGTCGCGCTGGAACGAGCCCCATCACTGGGAGGTAGCGAAATATCTCCTAAAGCAACCATTAGAGCTACTAACCGTTTACGAACCATCAGCGAACGTTTCGGTCTGCAAATATCGCTTGGGGAAGAGGTCCCAATAGCGGTTTACACCAACCAATGGCTAATTCGATCAATATTGGCATCAGGCGGTGATGTTGAAGTTCTGACTCCAACTGCGCTTCGCGCCGAAATTCGCTCGAGAGCCCAGGAAACTTTAGCCTTATATCGCTAGCCTGATTTCGACTTTCTAAGATAGCCTAGGAGAGTAGATGATCCGAGTTTGTCAATTAAGGAGTTTTAATATGTCTCTTAGAAACCCCTACATCATCCTCACCATCCTTACCCTCTTCATCGTTTTCTTTGGCGCCAAACGTCTTCCTGATTCAGCCCGTTCCCTCGGCCGGTCGATGCGAATTTTTAAAACCGAATTGAAAGAGATGAATACTGAAGAGAAGAAGGGCGACGACGAGGATAAGGCGGAGAAGTCGGAGAAGTAGTCGCTGGTTATGGCGTCCTCGGGAAACGCACGGATGCCGTTATTCGAACATTTTCGCGAATTTCGCAAACGGATGGTTCGTGCCGCTCTTGCCATAGTTATTGCCTCTGGTTTTGGGTGGCATTTCTACAACTCAATTATCACGCACTTAGCTAAACCTGTCTGTGACTTAGCTGCCGCCCAAGCCGCCGGTGCAACTCATTGCGGTGCTTTATATATCAGTGGAGTTCTTGGTCCGCTAAATTTGCAAATACAGGTAGCCCTCCTCTCGGGCGTAATTCTCGCTGCACCAATCTGGCTTTATCAACTCTGGGCCTTCATCGCTCCGGGTTTACATCGAAAAGAGAAGCGAAATTCGATTCTCTTTGTGGTTAGTGCGACACCATTCTTCGCCGCCGGCGCAACAATGGGATATTTAATTCTACCTATCGCCGTACTTTCGGCAAAGGCGCCACTTCTTCCATATGAATTCAACCGACGCGATCTAGGGCCGCACGATGTAGCCCTTGATATCGCTTACTCGGGTATTTGTCACTCTGATATTCTCCCACTACTGTTTTACCAGCGCCAGTGGGCGCAGCAACTAACACGCCTTTGCCATCTTCAACTGCTTCGCATGCTGCGATTTGAAAAGGATCAAAAACAAAATCAAAAGTTTCAACGAATTGATGTGTCAACGGGTGTCGCTCGGAAGTTCTCACGGCAGCCAAGTATTAAATACGTTACGCACACACTCGGCCTGTATGGGTAGCTGACCAATCCTCTCGCCATCAGCATAAGCAACCGCTTGGGCTTCAATTCTTACTTTCGAACTCCGTACAATTTCAACTTGTGGGTGCGAAATGTGGGTGCCTTTAAAAACTCTAGGAAACACTTTCATGAACTCCAATTTCGAAATTGGATGTAAAATCATCACATCAAATAAACCATCTCTTATATCCGCATCTGGGCAAACTTTCATTCCTCCACCATAAGAGGTTCCGTTTGCTACGGCTATCAGCATGGCTTCCGTTGAAATAGTCCGGTCATCCAA
>JBCKHR010000011.1:0-32820 GCA_038905755.1 Candidatus Planktophila sp. | reverse complement strand
TTTACCGCTGGAATGGTTGCATCTGCTCTTGTAAATACTGGCTTTCAACAGTTGGCAATCATGATTCCATTGGAGCGGGATTTTGGCACACTTAAACGACTTCGCGGAATGCCAATGCCTATTTCAAGTTACTTCATCGGAAAATCAATACTTGTTTTTGCAAGCATGGTGCTCCAAATAATACTTCTGCTTCTCGGTGGAACTCTCTTCTTCGGGCTTAATCTTCCCACAGATCCAATGAAATGGTTTACTTTCACTTGGTTAATTCTTCTGGGTAGCGCGTGCTCGACCGCTTTAGGAATAGCATTCGCGGCGGTTCCGAAGAGCGGACGTGGGGCCTCGGCAATAGTCTCGCCAGTAGTTATAGTTTTGCAATTTTTTAGCGGTGTTTTCTTTGTCTTTACCGATTTACCGGGATGGATGCAACAAGTTGCAACGTTATTTCCACTCAAGTGGCTGACTCAAGGAGTGCGCTCAGTCTTTTTGCCAGATTCATTCGCAGCCCGCGAAGTTGCAGGAAGTTGGGAAACGTCTAGAACTTTTTTCATTCTCCTTGCGTGGTTAATCGCCGGAATCTTTCTTTCTATTCGCACTTTCAAATGGACTCGTGATTAAGAAACTCATAGCGTTAATGGTGGCGCTAGCTCTTATTGCACCCGCGGCGCATAGCGCCACAAAAAAGCCTACCCCCACGCCTTCGCGCCACTCACAGGAGCCGGTGAGCGTAAAGGCCAGTGCAAAGCCGAGCGTAAAGACCAGTGCAAAGCCGAGCGTAAAGGCCACGACAACAAAAAAGGCGATCGCGAAAAAGAAAGTCAAACCTAAACCCCGAAAGAAAATAACACTTTCGCCTTCCCCGTCGCCCAAATGGCCACCGCTAGGTTTTAAAGTTGAAAACGGTCTGTTCGCTAAAGTTCCAACGAGCAAAGAACTTGTTGGAATAGCATCAAATGGCAAAGTATTAACTGCGCAATTAGCCCAACAAGTTGATGGTGTTCGAATTTGCGAGAAATATTCATGTGGGGCTATTCAAGTCGCATCTCTTACTGGTTGCACGTGGTGGGAAATAACAGCGCGCGTTGTGGGTGTTACCAGTGTCGCGGATACAACTCCAAATATTTTCGGTTCAATTCGAACAACGGCTAAGCGTTCTTTGCCACAACAGATTTTGACAATTCTCTTGATCAGCGGAGAAGATTTAACACTAGATCACGCAGTAACCGGCTTTAGCGTCACATGTCATCGAACTCCCGCTACCGAAAAAGTTCCAAGCAACGTTTATACGCCAACTGAAATTCAAAGTAAGAGTTAGCGATTTGCTCCCGGTACCCAGAGTTTGTCTCCGAGCTCTTTATTGGCAACACGCGCAAGCACAAAGAGCAAATCTGATAAACGATTTAAGTATCTCGCAGCAATCGGACTTACTCCAGATCCAAAAGCGTGAATGGCCGCCCAGGTACGGCGTTCTGCGCGACGAGTGACAGTGCGAGCCACATGTAAATGTGCTGCCGCTGGAGTCCCAGATGGCAAAACAAACGAACGCAATTGCGCCAGCCCTGCGTTGTACTTATCAATTTGCTCTTCAATATATGTAACTTGCGATTCCAAAATTCGAAGTGGTTCAAAACTTGGCGAATCTAATATTGGTGTACATAAATCTGCCCCAACATCAAATAGATCATTTTGTATACGCACCAAAAGGGCGCGTACCTCCTCGGTTAATTCATCAGTAGCGAGAACAACGCCGATAGATGAGTTTGCTTCATCTACGGTGGCATAAGCTTCAAGGCGTGGATCGTTCTTTGATGTGCGACTCATATCCCCTAAAGATGTAGTGCCGTCATCGCCAGTCTTGGTATAAATACGTGTTAAATGAACCATGGATAGAGCCTAATAGGATGGTTACGATGAGACCACTCGGAAAGGAGCTAGGCAATGAGTGAGCGGTTCCGCATTGTTGGTGGCGCACGCCTGTGTGGAGAAGTGCGCGTTAGCGGAGCTAAGAATTCAGTTCTAAAACTTATGGCAGCTTCGCTTTTAGCGACTGGGAAAACCACTATTCGTAATGTTCCAGAGATTGCCGACGTGGAAATCATGTCTGATTTGTTAACTCGATTGGGCTGCGTTGTAAACCACCACGAATCTGTAGTCACAATTGATGTTCCAGAGGTTCCAGGACATCGCGCAGATTACGATTTAGTTCGAAAGATGCGCGCATCCATCAATGTTTTGGGGCCACTCGTTGCACGAGTAGGAGAAGCTGAGGTCGCCTTGCCCGGAGGGGACGCGATTGGTTCACGTGGTTTAGATTTTCACATTAAAGGTTTAGAAGCGTTAGGTGCCAACGCACATATCGAACATGGTTACGTGATTGCTAAAGCACCAAATGGTCTGGTTGGTGCACGCGTTGAATTAGCTTTCCCAAGCGTTGGTGCAACAGAAAATATTATGACGGCAGCAGTTTTAGCTGATGGGATTACGACAATTGATAATGCTGCGCGCGAACCCGACTTAGTCGATCTCGGAAACTTCCTAATCGGTATGGGTGCAGAAATAGAGGGTCTTGGTTCTCCACTTATAACAATTACTGGCGTCAAAAAATTACACCCCACTGATCACGTCACAATCCCCGATCGTATAATTGTTGGCACATGGGCTTTTGCTGCGGCGATGACAAAAGGTGACATCACAATTCATGGCGCACGGGCCGAAGATTTAGAACTTCCACTGGAAAAACTTGCCAGCGCTGGTGCAATTGTTACAACTACCGCTGATGGAATTCGCGTTCGCATGGACTCGAGACCGCAATCAATTGATGTCGCCACTCTCCCATTTCCTGGCTTTCCAACTGACTTATTGCCAATGGTAATTGCTCTAAATGCAATCGCTGATGGAGATGCGATTGTTACTGAAAATGTTTTTGAATCGAGATTTATGTTTGTTAATGAATTAATCCGCTTGGGTGCACAAATCAGCGTAGATGGCCATCACGCAGCAATTAAGGGGATCTTAGAGCTTTCTGGTGCCCCGGTTGAGGCTACTGATATTCGTGCTGGTGCCGGACTTGTTTTGGCGGCACTGGTGAGTGAAGGTGAAACAATAATTGAACAAGCTTTTCATATAGATCGTGGCTATCCGAAATTTGCTGAGCAGTTGCAGTCACTGGGTGCGAAAGTTACCCGCGAATAATGTCACCTATACCCGATAGAAACTTAGCTCTGGAATTAATCCGAGTGACTGAAACTGCAGCCCTAGCTGCGGCTCCTTGGGTTGGTCGCGGAGAAAAAGATTTAGCAGATAAAGCCGCTGTCGAAGCTATGCGTGCCATGATTAACACCGTTGATATGTCCGGCGTAGTTGTTATTGGAGAAGGCGAAAAAGATAGCGCACCGATGCTCCATAACGGTGAGTGCGTTGGGAACCAAGAAGGCCCTTCATGTGATGTTGCCGTGGACCCAATTGATGGCACTTCACTCACTGCCAATGGAGCGAATGGCGCTATCAGCGTTATCGCTTTAGCTCCACGTGGGACGATGTATGACCCTAAGGATATTTTTTACATGAACAAGATTGCCACTGGCCCTGCTGCGGCACGTGTAATAGATATAACGGCAAGTACTGCATACAACATTGAAGTGGTTGCTAAAGCGAAGAACTTATCGGTTAGTGACATAACTGTGGTAGTACTCAATCGCCCACGCCACGAACAACTGATTAAAGAGATTCGCGCAACTGGAGCTCGCATTCGTTTGATTCAAGATGGGGATATAGCTGCAGCAATTGAAACCGCAAGGCCAAATACCGGAATAGATTTACTCATGGGAATTGGAGGAACTCCGGAAGGGGTCATAACCGCGGCAGCGATGATTTGCTTAGGTGGCGCCATTCAAGGACAACTTTTCATCGATGGGAAAATTTCTAAAGAGGTGCTAACAACTAAAGATTTAGTGAACTCTGACGACGTGTTCTTAGCTGCCACCGGAATAACCGATGGCGAACTCCTACGAGGAGTTAGGTACACCCCTTTTGGCGCAATCAGCCAGTCGATCGTTATGCGTGGACAATCGAAAACAGTGCGAGTAATTGAAACCGAGCACCATTTAAAGTAGCGGAGTTTAAGCCAGCGTTTCAGTAAGAATTGAAACGCGATCATTTGAAACTGATAAGAAACCTCCACTGACGTTGAAATCAGTGGAGGTTCCATCAATACCTTTAATGCTTACTTTCCCATCGACTAGAACACCAAAAATTGGCGCATGGCCCGGTAAAACTCCCAGATCGCCTGCAACGGTTCGAGCAGAGACAAAACTTGCTTCCCCGGACCAGACGCGCTGCGATGGTGAAACTAATTCAACTTTGAGAGCCATGTTATTTTTTTGCCAACTCTGCGGCCCTGCGTTCTACATCCTCTAAACCACCACACATATAGAATGCTTGTTCAGGTAGGTGGTCATACTTTCCATCAGCGAGGGCTTCAAACGCTGTAATTGTTTCAGAGAGTGGAACGAATGAACCTTCGAGACCAGTGAAGACCTTTGCCACGAAAGTGTTCTGCGACAAGAAGCGTTGGATGCGACGGGCACGACCAACTAGAACGCGGTCTTCTTCAGATAGCTCATCAATACCAAGAATTGCAATGATGTCCTGCAAATCCTTGTAACGCTGCAAAATTTGCTTGATACGGTTTGCAACACCGAAGTGGTGTTCTCCAATATAACGTGGATCCAAGATGCGTGAAGTTGAATCAAGTGGATCCACAGCTGGATAAATTCCAAGCTCTGAGATCGGGCGTGAGAGAACTGTCGTTGCATCTAAGTGCGCGAAAGTAGTGTGCGGAGCTGGGTCAGTAATGTCATCGGCAGGAACATAAATCGCTTGCATCGAAGTAATTGAGTTACCGCGCGTTGATGTAATACGTTCTTGCAACTGGCCCATTTCATCAGCCAAAGTTGGCTGATAACCCACAGCAGAAGGCATACGGCCAAGGAGCGTTGAAACTTCAGAGCCAGCTTGAGTAAAGCGGAAGATATTGTCAATGAAGAGCAGCACATCTTGCTTTTGAACATCGCGGAAATACTCAGCCATTGTCAGCGCTGAAAGCGCAGCGCGAAGACGCGTTCCAGGTGGTTCATCCATCTGCCCAAAGACCAAGGCGGTCTTATTGATAACACCGGTCTCGGTCATTTCAAGGAATAAGTCATTACCTTCACGGGTACGTTCACCAACGCCAGCGAATACAGATACGCCACCGAAGTTTTCAGCAACGCGGTAAATCATTTCCTGAATCAAAACAGTTTTACCAACACCAGCACCACCGAACAAACCGATCTTTCCACCCTTTACATACGGAGTCAGAAGATCGATAACTTTAATTCCGGTTTCGAACATTTCTGTCTTTGCTTCCAATTGATCAAAAGGTGGCGGGTTGCGGTGAATTGACCAACGCTCTTTAATGTCGAGGGTCGAGGTCGGTACATCTAAAGATTCGCCAAGAACGTTAAATACATGCCCCTTTGTAACATCGCCAACCGGAACCGTAATTGGCGAACCAGTATCACTTACTTCGGCGCCACGGACCATGCCGTCAGTTGGCTGCATCGAAATAGCGCGCACAAGATTGTCACCAATGTGCAGGGATACCTCCAACGTCACCATACGAGTCTTACCGGACATTGTTACATCGACGTGCAACGCGTTAAAGATGGCAGGCATTGAATCGGCGGGGAATTCAATATCCACCACCGGTCCGATTACTCGCGCTACGCGGCCTTTAGTTGAAGTTTCACTCGACATCATTCACTCCCTGCGCTAGCTGAGGCCAACGCGTCTGCGCCGCCAACAATTTCACTGATCTCTTGGGTAATTTCGGCTTGACGTGCCGCGTTCGCAAGTCGGGTGAGCGACTTGATCAAATCATCAGCATTGTCAGTTGCTGATTTCATCGCACGACGACGCGCAGCATGCTCGGAAGCCGCTGATTGCAACATCGCGTTAAATACTCGAGCCTCTATATATCGCGGCAGAAGTGCGTTTAACACTACTTCAGCGTTAGGTTCGAATTCATACATTGGCAGCAAGCCAGTTGGAGCTGGTGCCTCTGATTCAACAACTTCCAGCGGAAGCATACGTTTAGCCATGGCGTTTTGCGTCAACATGGATTTGAATTCGGTAAAAACGATATGGATTTCATCCACACCGCTGACATCGGTTTGTGCGTCAGCGATGAAAGCTTTGATTAGCGCGTTGGCAACTTCTTTTGCGTCTTCATAGGTCGGTTTATCTGAAAAACCTGACCAAACTCCAGCAACTGGGCGGTTTCGAAAGCGGTAATAGTTCGCTGCTTTACGCCCTACCAGGTAAGAGGTAACTTCCAAACCGCGTGAACGAATCAGCGTTGCTAATTGCTCGCCCTCTTTAATGGCGTTGTTCGAGTAAGCACCAGCCATGCCACGGTCGGCTGAGATAATTAATATTGCTGCGCGCTTTGGACTCATCGATGCCGTTGTTAACGGGTGGCTCGTTAATGAATATGTGGCAACTGCAGATACCGCACGAGTCAACTCATTAGCATAAGGAGTTGACTCGCGCACTCGTTGCCGCGCCTTGAGAATACGAGAAGCGGAAATTAGCTCCATCGCTTTCGTGATTTTCTTGGTCGCTTTAACGGAGCGCATCCGGCGGCGGTAAATACGAAGTTGGGCACCCATTTTTTTACTTCTTCACCGCCGGTGGAACATACTTTGTAATTTGCTCAGCGCTTTCGCCTTCCAGGGCTTCAGCTGGAGCATCATTTACTGCACCTGGTATTGAGGACTTAAATTGGGTTTTGAAAGTAGCTACTGCTTCTTCCATTGACTTAATGGTGTCATCTTCGAGTTGCTTCGTTTCGGAAATTACATCAAAGATAGCTTTACGTTCGCGCGCAATAAAGTCGAGCAGTTCGCTTTCAAAGCGGCGAATATCTGCAACTGCAACGTCATCGAGTTGGCCTGAAGTGCCGGCCCAAATCGAAACAATTTGGCGCTCAAGTGAATATGGTGAGTACTGACCTTGCTTCAAGAGTTCAACTATGCGCGCACCGCGCTCAAGTTGAGCCTTTGACGTAGCATCTAGATCTGAACCGAAAGCTGCGAAAGCTTCTAATTCGCGGAACTGTGCCAAGTCGAGGCGCAAGCGACCAGCAATTTTCTTCATCGCTTTAGTCTGCGCAGCTCCGCCAACACGAGAGACCGATATGCCCACGTTAATAGCTGGGCGAACACCTGCGTTGAACAAGTCGGTTTCCAAGAAGCATTGGCCATCGGTGATCGAAATTACATTGGTAGGAATGAACGCTGAAACATCATTCCCCTTAGTTTCAACAATTGGCAAGCCGGTCATTGAACCGCCGCCTAACTCATCCGAAAGTTTCGCGCAACGTTCTAGCAAACGTGAGTGCAAGTAGAAAATATCTCCTGGATATGCTTCGCGACCTGGTGGGCGACGAAGTAACAATGAGACCGAACGATATGCCTCTGCTTGCTTTGATAGATCATCAAAGACAATAAGTACATGTTCACCTTTATACATCCAGTGCTGTCCAATTGCAGAACCAGTATATGGAGCTAAATATTTCAAACCTGCTGGGTCAGATGCTGGGGATGCAACGATTGTTGTGTATTCCATCGCGCCAGCTTCTTCCAGCGCGCCTTTAACGGATGCGATTGTTGAACCTTTCTGACCAATAGCTACATAAATACATTTAACTTGCTTCTTTTTATCGCCAGATAACCAGTTTTCGCGTTGGTTGATAATTGTGTCTACCGCAACTGCTGTTTTACCAGTCTGACGGTCACCAATGATTAATTGGCGCTGTCCGCGGCCAATGGCTGTCATTGCATCGATTGCCTTGATGCCTGTTGCCAGCGGCTCTTTCACTGGTTGACGTTGAATTACAGAAGGAGCCTGCAGTTCAAGCGCACGACGTGCCTCAGCTTTAATTTCACCTTTGCCATCAATTGGACGGCCGAGCGGATCAACAACTCGACCAAGGAAAGCATCGCCAACTGGCACCGAGAGAACTTCGCCGGTTCCGCGCACTTGCGTGCCTTCTTCAATTCCTTCGTAACCACCCAAAATAACAACACCGATTTCACGAACATCGAGGTTTAGCGCAAGGCCGAGGGTTCCGTTTTCGAATTGCAAAAGTTCGTTCGCCATTGTTGAAGGCAGGCCTTCCACGCGTGCGATGCCATCGCCTGCTTGACTAACAGTTCCGACTTCGTCGCGAGCTGCAACACCTGGATCGTATGCCTTAACGAAATTCGCTAAGGCATCTCGAATCTCGACCGGATTGATCTTTAGCTCCGCCATGGTTATCTCCCTTTACTTGATTCCAGCTAACGCACGGCCGGCGTTAGCTAAACGATTTGAAATACTTCCATCTACTAATTCATCCGCAAACTTCACTGAAACTCCACCGATAGTGCTCGGGTCAATTTCAATGTTGACACGCACTGGTTGGCCAACTTCTTTAGTCAACAGAGAAACCAAACGCTCTTCTTGCGCAGGCGTAATTGGCGCTGCAACTCGCACAAGCGCAATGGTTCGATTACGACGGGCAGCCAGAGCATATTGATAATCAGAGAACGCTGATTCAATGCTGCGACCACGCCAAGAGGTGGCTAATTGGCTCACTAATTTAATGGTCGAACCTGTTGCGCCTTTAAGTAAATCTTTTACTAGCTCAGCCTTTGCTTCGCTCGCATCAGAGGTAATGGCTTTGCGAAGTTCGGTAGAGCCTGCAATTGTGCGTGAAGCTGCAAATATTTCGCCTTCAACGCGGTCTAGTTCGCCATCAATATTGGCGGCCGATGCTTCTGCCTCAATTGCAAGTCCTTCAACTACTAGTACTAGGTCCTTTGATGCAGACCAGCGGAGTTCGCTCACTTCTTTAATTAATCCAAGTGCCAGTGCGCCAACCTTTGAAGTAAAGAGTTCGGTTAACAGAACGCTCTTAGAGTTCGCATCTCGAGAAATATCAGTTACCGCTCGACGAAGCGCGATATTTGAATCGAGAACTTCTGCGATAAAGAAAAGTCCGCTGCTAAGAGCTGAGGCATCCGCTGAAGTTGCACCTTTTACGGCCATATCAAGTGCGCCGCGTGCAGTCAGAAGTGACTTACGGCTGCTACCTCCCAGATGCGCTCTCATAATTCCTCTACTTACTTTTCTCTAAGTCATCTAGGAAGCGATCCACGATGCGTGATTGACGGGCCTCGTCAGCTAAGGCTTCGCCGACAATCTTTGATGCTAACTCAACAGCCAGTGCGCCAACTTCGGTGCGAAGTGAAGTAATTGCTTGCTGGCGTTCGGCTTCAATGGATGCGTGTGCAGTCGCAGTGATGCGAGCTGCCTCTTCCTGTGCCTTAGCGCGCAACTCTTCAATAATCGATGCGCCTTGCACGCGCGCTTCTTCGCGAAGAGTTTGCGCTTCTTCGCGCGCTTTGGAGAGCTGCTCGTTGTACTGGTTTAAAGCACGTTGAGCTTCCAACTGAGCTTTCTCTGCGCGTTCTATTCCTCCTTGAATAGCGCTGGTGCGCTCCGCAAATGCCTTTTCAAACATTGGAACGACTTTGCTACGCAAGAGCAGGAAGAGGAGAGTGAAGGCAATAAAGCCCACCACGAGTTCAGCTGTATGCGGAATCAGTGGATTCGGTGGTGCTCCCGGCGCAGCTAAAATTAAAGTCTGCATGGTCTACTAATAAATTCTTATTAGAGAACGAATGCGAGCACGAGACCGAAGAGTGCAAGTGCTTCAGCAAGTGCGAAACCAAGGAAGGCGATTGGCTGAAGGATGCTACGTGCTTCTGGTTGACGAGCTACGCCACTTATGTAAGCAGCGAAGATCATTCCTATTGCAATTCCAGGACCGATTGCTGATAGACCATAACCGACCAGGTTAAGTGTGCCTGTCATTTTTTCTTACCTTTCGTTAGGTGTTCGTTAGTGCTCGTCGGCAAGGGCGCCGGCGATGTAGAGAGCAGTTAAAAGGGTGAAAATGTACGCTTGAAGGCATTGCACCATAAATTCGAAGAACGTCAGGGCAATTGCAAAAGTAAATGAAAATGGGCTAAATAACTTCATGACCAGATTGGGATCACGAAGCATGTACTCGCCACCTGTAATGAACACAAGGAGCAAAAGGTGACCAGCAAACATGTTTGCAAATAAACGAAGGGAGAGCGTCAAGGGACGCACTAAGAAGAAAGTTGCTAACTCAATTGGTGTCAAAAGAATATAGACAGCTTTTGGCACATCGGGCATAAACATTATGTCCTTGAAATATTTTCTGAGACCTTGTTTGCGAATTCCAACATAGTGGAAGGTTGCAACGGTCAAAATTGCCAAGACGTATGGAAATCCCACGCGCGACATGCTGGAGAATTGAAGAAAAGGAACGATTGCGAACAAGTTGTTGGTAAGAACAAAGGTAAAGAGAGTAAAGAGATACGGTACAAATCGCATGAATTCATGGCCGATTACTTCGCGAGCCAAGTTATTGCGAACAAATGAGTAGATTCCTTCGCCAGCAAATTGAAGTTTGGAAGGAACAATCGCCGCTTTACGTGAGGCGAGAATAAAAAATACTGAAATCAAAATTATCGAAAGAAAAACTAATAAAATAGGTTTAGTTGTATAAGGGTTATTTCCAAAAACTGGAGGGAGGATAAAATCGTTAGTGCTTGGCGGGACGAATCCGTCGCCTTCTGCGCTAAAGCCAACTAACGAGAGCACGCAAACTCCTCAACACATAGGTAGAAAACTCTGGTTGCTAGCTTGGGGATTTCAGAGCCGCAACGGAGCAACCTTAAGGCAGGACCCCACTTCCCGTGAAATCGTAAGCGCTAATTTTCTCTGTTAAGCGCTGCTGGGGCGCCTTACTTACTCTCGGCCGAAGCGGAGCCAGACGAGATAAAGGGAGGATCCCATGCCAAGGAGTAGACCACCCAAAAGAAAGTAGCTACTACCAAGCCAACGGTCTAACCCCCAGCCAACACCGCCCCAGAAGAGTAGGCCCGAAAGGAGATAGCCAAAAATCGACCAGAGGGCGTTCTCTTCTCGTTTCACTTCTCAACCTTTCGTAGGTGGCAGCGGCAGGTGTAAACGCAACTTTAAAAATGCGCGAATCTCGCCAGCTAGCCAGACAAAAGTCAAGGTTATCGCGGTGGCTGCAAAAACGCCACGGTCAATACTTTCGCGCGAAGTCGTGCGGGTAAGAATGAGGAGAAATGCGCCAAGGAGAAGAAATTTAGCAAAGTATGAAAAGAGCGCCAAAGCAAAAGTGCTCATTGGGTCTAGATTTCTAGAGATCGCAGAAATGCCTAAGTGCACAGCAAAATAAATAACTACAACTAATTGAGCAATCATCGCGCCAATCAAACCTGCGCTTCCTTTTACTAGCGCAGCGATAATAATCGCTAACACGCCTACGACTAGCGATGGAATTAACGCGCCACGTAACAAATCTTTCTCACTTTGCGATGTGCTCATACCGCCACCGTATCATTGGCTCTTCTAGAAACAAATAACGTTAAAGAAATTAGAAAGAGCGCAGTGGCGCCGGCAACCCACAACGGCGCAAAAGCAGAAACGGTAACCGGAAAAGCAATTGTTGCTGTCCAAAGATAAAGAATTACCGCGGTTCGTTGATGTGTTTTTCCAGAACTCAACAATCTGTGGTGCAAATGCAAATTATCTGGTGCAAATGGAGAGCGGCCAGCTTTTAAACGGCGTCCAACTGCGAGTAGTAGATCGACCAATGGAATTGCGAGCACGGCAAATGGAAGAAGTAGCGGCAATAAAGTTGGCCCAACAGATTCTGCCATGATTGCATTAGGGTCTACTTGGCCTGTTAAAGTAATTGCAGCTGCAGCAAGTAATAACCCTAAGAACATAGAACCTGAATCGCCCATGAAAATTCGCGCTGGATGCACGTTATGTGGCAAGAAACCGATGCAGACTCCGATTAATACCGCAGTTGTAAGCGATGGCGCACTAGCACGGCTTAAGCCGTAATCAACTGCCAAAAGGTAAGCAAAAGCAAAGAAAGCGATGCCGGAAATAGCAACAATTCCAGCGGCCAAGCCATCTAACCCGTCAATGAAATTCACTGCATTAATAGTGACCAGAACAATTAAAACGGTAAGAAGTTGCCCAATACTTGGTGGAAGCGTCATCACTCCATTTATTGGCAACCAAAGAATTTGAATTCCGTAAATCAATAAAACTCCGGCAGCGAGTCCTTGGCCAGCTAATTTAGTTAAGGCATCCAATTGAAAACGATCATCTAGGGCTCCCAAGAAGACTATTAGTGTGGATGCAAGAAAAATACCTTGCGCCTCAACGCCGAAGGATTTTCCGACCAGCGGCAAATGGCTAACTATGAGGAAGGTGATTGTCATTGCAAGCCACATTGCGAGACCGCCCCAGCGTGGCGTGGGAGTCGTATGAATATCACGCGAACGAATAGTTGCCACTGCGCCAAACTTGAGAGCATATTTACGAACTACGGGAGTAATTAAATAACAGAGCACCCCCGATAGTAGAAGAGTTATTAAGTACTCGCGCATTTAAGAAACCTTAAACGTTGTAGATTGGAAATTGGGCGGTTAAAGCGTGGACTTCGGATTTAATCGCAAGAGCTGCATTTGGGTCATTACCGTCACGGATTGCGCGAGCAATCAGGGTTGCAATTGTTTTCATTTGCTCAATTCCCATTCCTTGAGTGGTCGTCGCTGCAGTACCAACTCGAATTCCACTAGTAATTGCTGGTGTTTCTGGATCAAAAGGAATGGAATTCTTATTTAATACTATTCCAGCGTTGCCACAACGCTCATCTGCAATTTTTCCGTTGACACCGCTTGCGCGGATATCTATCAGGGCAAGATGCGTCTGGGTGCCGCCAGAAACGGCGCGCATGCCTTCGCTTTCAAGGGCAGCAGCGAGCGCTTGTGCATTGACAATAACCGCCCGTGCATAATCTTGAAATCCCTGCGTTGCACACTCTTTAAGTGCTACAGCTTTGCCAGCAATAGCTGACATGATTGGCCCGCCTTGCATTCCTGGAAATACAGCTTTATCAATAGCCCTCGCATGTTGAGCTTTAGCCAAAATCATTCCACCGCGCGGTCCGCGTAAAACTTTATGCGTTGTAAATGAAACAACATCGGCATAAGGCACAGGCGAAGGAATCGCTTTGCCTGCAACAAGACCGATGAAGTGTGCAGCGTCAACCCACATAATTGCGCCGACTTCATCACAGATTGATCGAACTTTTTCAAAATCAATCAAACTTGGATAAGCAGTTGCGCCTGAGCAAATCATTTTTGGTTGGTGTTTGATTGCCAAATCACGGAGTTCGTCGTAATCGATGAGTTCAGTGTCGCGCCGGACACCATAAGACTCGACGTTAAACCACTTTCCAGAGAAATTAACTTTTGAACCATGAGTTAAGTGGCCACCGTGAGGTAGTGACATTGCTAGAACGGTATCGCCGGGTTTAGTGAATGCTTGATAGACAGCGATATTGGCACTGGCGCCAGAGTGCGGCTGAACATTTGCATGGTCGGCGCCAAATAACGCTTTAGCGCGTTCGATTGCCAGGTTCTCTACTTTATCTACCTCTTCACAGCCACCGTAATAACGCTTGCCTGGATAACCTTCGGCATATTTATTGGAAAGCGTCGAGCCAAGCGTCGCCAAGACTGCAGTGGAAGTAAAATTTTCAGATGCGATTAATTGCAAGTTGGTCGCTTGTCGCTTAAGTTCAGCGAGAAGAACCGCTGATATTTGCGGGTCTAGCGATGCTAGCGCATCAAAATCTGGGCCGTAGAAAGGTCGCGAAGACATAACCCAACCTTATCGCGCCTCTTCTAACTGCTGGCTACAACTTCTGGCGCGATTTCCTGTAATTGAGCCAAAGTGATTGAACCCTCTCGAATTAGCCGTATTCCGGAGTTATCTGCCGCTATTACTGTTGAGAGCGCACCGCTTCGCAACTTGCCTGAATCAAAAGTTACCGCAGTCATCGACTCTAAAGTTAAAATTTTTGAAATTTCTCTAACTGGCGACCGCCCAGTGAAAGCAGCACTTGATATAGCAAGTGGTCCAGTTTGCGCCAGTAAAGCTTTCACAAATTTAGGTCTCGGCACACGGATACTTATTTGATCTAACTCTCGGTTATCGCCTAGATTCCAATTTAAACCAATTTGTGGGCGCATGTTTATTGAGAGTACGCCTGGCCAAAATTTCTTCATAATTGCAGCCATCGATGGCGTTACTTCCCGTACTAAGCCAGGCAAAGTTTTTGAATTTGGAATCAGCACTTGTGCAGCAACGCCTAAGGCGTCTCCACGCAAAACATGCATAACTCTGACGCTCTCTTCACGGAAAGCATCGCAAGCAAAAGCGTAACTATGTTCCAATGGAATAATAATTATGTAACCATCTCGAATTGCCTTCTCGCCCCTATTAACGTGCTTAGCAAAGTCGCCTTTTTTTAGATTAATAAGTTGACCCATGGCTACCTCCTTACTCCACTAGTCCAACGCGGACGTTGCGCAAGATCATGATGTAGAACAATATCCTCGAAGTCGGCGTAAAGTTCAATGGCAATCTTCTCGCCTTGTTCTTCACCGTGTTCGATTACTAGCACTCCCCCTGATTTTAGCAAACGACTTGCCGCAGCGATAAAGAGGCGAGGTAATTCAATTCCTTCTGGGCCACCAAAGAGGGCGCTATGAGGTTCGAAATCGGCAACATCGCGCGGAAGGGATTGCGTATCTGGAATATAAGGAGGGTTGGCAATAACAACGTCACATTTAACTCCTAACAACGCGTTGGCAACATCGCTCTCTACTATTCGAACGCTTTCGGCAATTGTTGCAACATTCTTCTTAAGCCAATAAATTGCTGCCGGACTTTTCTCTACCGCAATAACGCGAGCATTTGGTGCTTCAGTTGCAATTGCTAAAGCTAGCGCGCCAGAGCCTGCCCCTAAATCAACGACGCTTACCGGCGCTGGCAAATTCGCAATATGTTGCAACACCGCCTCAACTAGTAGTTCACTCTCTGGGCGAGGCACAAGAACTCCAGGTCCTACCTCAATTTCTAAACGTCTAAAATAGGCGAACCCAGTTAAATACTGCAGCGGCTCATGGTTGATGCGGCGAGCTAATAACTCGAAAAAGGTTTCTTCGATTGTTTCTAGATCAACTAAATTGGAGAGTGTGCTTTCGAGCAACACCGGATTATGCAAATCCATTCGCGATATACCTAAACAATGCGCTAACAGAAGTTCGCCATCAACTTCTGCAATCCCTGATTGCGCTAATTGTGACTTAGCATCTCGTAGCAGGGATTTGATTTCCATGAGGTATTAGTTAGTAGCTGCCAAACGCGCGGCTCTGTCGGCATCGAGTAAAGCTTGAATTACATCATCTAGTTCGCCGTTAAGGACGGAATCCAAATTATTAGATTTAAAATTAACTCGGTGATCACTTAATCGATTCTCTGGAAAGTTATAAGTACGTATTCGCTCGCTGCGATCGACTGTGCGAACTTGACTCTTACGTTCAGCCGAAGCGGCTGCATCCTGAGCTTCTTGGGCTGCGGCCAATAAGCGAGCGCGAAGAATGCGCAGCGCTGACTCTTTATTTTGAAGTTGACTCTTCTCATTCTGGCATGAAACAACGATGCCAGTTGGAACGTGAGTCAAACGAACGGCGGAGTCAGTTGTGTTAACGCTTTGACCGCCCGGACCAGATGAGCGAAAGACATCTACTCGCACATCGTTCATATTCAATTCAACATCAATTTCTTCAGCTTCAGCAAGGACTAGAACTCCTGCCGCTGAAGTGTGAATGCGACCCTGTGATTCAGTTTCCGGTACGCGTTGGACTCGATGTACTCCGCCCTCGAATTTTAGCCGCGCGTACGGAGATTCCCCAGGTTGGGCAACCCCCTTGGATTTTATGGCGAAAGAAATATCTTTATACCCACCTAAATCACTCTCGGTGACATCGATAATTTCAGTTTTCCAGTTATGTTTTTCGGCGTAACGTAAATACATTCGTAGTAAATCTCCAGCAAAGAGGGCAGATTCATCTCCACCTGCACCGGCTTTAATTTCCATAATCACATCACGATCATCATTTGGATCACGTGGCAAGAGCAGCTCTTCTAATCTAATTGCCGTGGACTCACAGATAGCTTCAAGGGCTGGAATTTCAGTTGCAAAATCAGGATCAACTTCTGCCAATTCATTGGCTGCGAGTAAATCATCCTCGGCGCTCTTCCACGCTTTAAATCCAGCAACTACTGGAGCGAGGGCAGCATATCGACGACCTAACTGGCGCGCTTTGTTCTGATCTTCGTGAATTGAAGGGTCTGCCATTTGAGTTTCAAGTTCAGCGTATTCGCGAACCATTTCATGTGCAGATGCAAAACGATCGTTGCTCATCTGGTTTATTCCTTTCTCCTCGTTCATTAATTTTATCAAAAAGCAAAAGACCGCAACCGCCACGAGTCCGTGGCAAGAGTTGCGGTCTTTTAAAAAGCTAGTTAGCGGTTTTCTTACCGAAACGCTCTTCGAACTTAGCTACGCGTCCACCAGTATCGAGGATTCGCTGCTTGCCGGTGTAGAACGGGTGACAGACCGAACAAACTTCAACATAGATGGAACCACTTGAAACAGTGGAACGCGTTGTGAACGTTTCTCCGCAACCGCAGGTTACTTTGGTTTCTTTGTACGCTGGGTGAATCTCTGCCTTCATTTTCTTCCCTATTCTTTAAGCTTGGGTCCGCGCTAGCAGTGAACCAAGCGCTTGGTTAACAGAGCAAAGGTTAGCCGAAGGAGGAATAAATCACGAATTCCTCCTCTTTATACGCTCAATAAATAAGCAATCGTTGTTAATTCCAACTAAACCTTCATGTCCCTCTTTAGCTAACCAGACCTCAACAGAAGCACTAATTACTAAAAGTTCTCTAGCGGTATGGGTTGGATTTATGAGTAATTTAGGCGCTGCAAGAAATGGCGTTTGGGGCGACTTGCCGCCTTGAATAATCCTTGGTTGGGTTTTCATCACTGCTGGAGCCTAACTTGCCGCGCATTATCTACTGACCAGTCGGGTACGGCTGGTTCTCAAATAAGTGTCAGCCCGCTAAATCTTTACAGATAACTCCAGCGCAAACTAATATTTCGCCATGGAATTTAAAACGATTATCGAGCCTTTTCGTATTCACTCTGTTGAACCGCTCCGTTTAACCTCTCCGGCGGAGAGAAAGAACGCCCTTGTCAAGGCCGGATACAACTTGTTTAGTATCCGAGCCGTTGATGTGATGATCGATTTGCTGACTGATTCTGGAACCGGCGCGATGAGTCGTGATCAATGGGCAGCGATCCAACATGGCGATGAGTCATACGCTGGTTCACCCTCGTGGGAAATTTTCCGAGATGCGGTCACTTCACTTTTCCCATTTAAACATGTAATTCCAACACACCAAGGGCGGGCAGCCGAAAAAATTCTCTTCACTGTTCTCGGCGGTGAAGGTAAATATATTCCAAACAACACTCACTTCGACACTACTCGTGCCAATATTGAATATAGCGGGGCGTGCGCCGTTGATTTAGTTATTGCCGAAGGTCGCGACCCAAAGAATTTGCATCCATTCAAAGGGAACATGGATATTGAGGCACTTGTTGCTTTCATCGCCAAGCACGGAGTTGAAAATATTCCTGTCGTAATGCTGACCGTTACAAATAACTCTGGTGGCGGTCAACCCGTTTCGCTCGCAAATATTCGCGCAGTCAGCCAAGTTTGTAAGAAGCACGGACTTCTCTTCTTCTTAGATGCTTGTCGCTATGCCGAGAATGCTTGGTTTATTCGTGAACGCGAAGAAGGCCAAGGAGATCGCCAAGTCGCCGACATCGTGCGAGAAATGGCTTCCCTTGCTGATGGCATGACTATTAGCGCCAAGAAAGATCCCATGGGAAATATCGGCGGTTGGTTAGCCCTCAATGATGATAACTTAGCTGAACAATCGCGTAACTTATTAATTCTCACTGAAGGTTTCCCGACCTACGGTGGGTTAGCTGGTCGCGACTTGGAGGCTTTAGCTGTTGGTATCGCTGAGTCTGTATCTCATGATTATTTGCGATACCGAATTAAATCGACCGCCTACCTTGGCCAAGCACTCTCGTCGGGCGGAATTCCAGTAGTTCTTCCTATCGGTGGTCATGCTGTTTATATCGATGCTCGCGCGATGCTCGCGCACATTCCACCCTTGGAATATCCAGGCCAAGCGCTAGCTGTTGCGCTCTATGAAAAAGGCGGAGTGCGCGGTTGCGAAATTGGCACCGTTATGTTTGGCGCACAACCTGATGGAAGCGAGGTCGCCGCCGCAATGGATTTAGTTCGATTAGCAATTCCGCGCAGAACTTATACGCAAAGTCATATCGACTATGTGATTGAAGTTTGCTTAGCGGTGGCTAAAGACTCTGCTTCTTTGCGTGGCTATCGAATTGTCAAAGCACCGAAAGTGCTCCGTCATTTCACTGCAGTTTTCGAACCGCTTAGTAGCCTTCGCTAGAGCCAGATGTCGTCTTCTGTATTTGCATCAAGAATTCAACGTTGGACTTAGTGCCCTTCATCTTCTCGAGCAATAGCTCAAGTGCTGCTTGTGGCTCAAGTGAGTGAAGTACTCGGCGAAGTTTCCAAACAATACTAAGTTCTTCGCTTCCCATAAGAATTTCTTCTTTACGTGTACCTGAACCAATAACATCAACGGCTGGGAAAATACGCTTATCTGCAATCTTGCGATTGAGAATAAGTTCCATGTTTCCAGTTCCTTTAAACTCTTCGAAGATAACTTCATCCATGCGCGAACCGGTGTCAACGAGTGCAGTTGCAAGAATGGTCAGCGAGCCACCATCTTCAATATTTCGAGCAGCGCCAAAGAATTTCTTAGGTGGATAAAGTGCAGCTGAATCAACGCCACCAGAGAGAATTCGCCCTGATGCTGGAGCTGAGATGTTGTAAGCACGACCTAGACGGGTAATCGAATCGAGAAGAACTACTACATCGTGACCAAGCTCAACAAGACGCTTTGCACGCTCAATTGCAAGTTCAGCAATTGTTGTGTGGTCCGCGGCTGGACGATCGAAAGTTGAAGCAATAACTTCACCTTTTACCGAGCGTTGCATATCTGTAACTTCTTCAGGGCGTTCATCAACTAGAACAACCATTAAGTGGCATTCAGGATTGTTGGTTGTAATCGCATTAGCAATTGCTTGTAAAACCATAGTCTTACCAGCTTTTGGGGGCGAGACAATAAGTCCGCGTTGGCCTTTGCCGATTGGCGCAATCAAGTCGATTACACGAGTGGTTAGAATTCCTGGTTCGGTCTCAAGACGTAAACGCTCTTGCGGGTACAACGGAACGAGATTGTTGAATTCAACGCGGTTGCGCGCTTCTTCAGGACTTACTCCGTTAATCGTTTCTAAAGTAATGAGGGCATTGAACTTTGGGCGCGCTTCGCCTTCTCGAGTTTGGCGAACTTGGCCAGTTACAACATCGCCTTTACGCAATCCATAGCGGCGTACTTGTTGCAGTGAAACGTAAACATCGTTTGGTCCTGGCAAATAACCGGCGGTACGGATGAAGGCGTAACTCTCTAATACATCGAGGATCCCTCCAACTGGAACTAGTACATCGTCTTGCGATAGCTCCGGCTCACGTTCTTCGCGTGGTCCACGGTTATGATCGCGGTGTCGGTCGCGGCCGCGGTCGCGGTTGCGCGCTTTTCCGCGACGTGGGTCGCGCTCGCTACTGTTGGAATTTTCAGGGCTATCGTTTGTATCTTCTTCGTCGTCGCCACTTGAGCTATTAGCGCTCGGGCGCTGAGAATCTTTCTTTCGGCTATTGCGTGCTTCGCGACGTGCTTCGCGTTCGGCCTTTGCGGCCTCGCGGTTATTGGCTTGTAGATCGCTAATGGCTGCTACGAGCGCGTCTTTCTTTAGTTTTGCTGCTCCTTCAATACCAAGTTGTGTCGCAACGGTCTTTAACTTGGGAAGAGTCATCGCTGAAAGCTCTGGGCTACTCGAACGAACTGGTTCTATCTCTGTCATGTGCTTCTTTTCGCTTATGGTCTTAACGCCTAAAGGGATTGACTCGCAGTTGGTTTAAGTACCGTGGATTTTTATTACTTATCTCTAAAACTTTCGACTCCATACGAGGAGCCCTCATGAGACAAGCTAAAGGCTATCAGGGCAAACTCGATGATGCAAAACCCGCAAATAGATCTTAAATGGACCTTAAATGAGGCTCGCCCCAGTTCGAGCTATTGAGAGCGCGCTTACTCTAAATTCATTGCCCGCTGCGCGTTCCATTTCGGCCACCTCTGCTGCGCCGCCGGTGTGAAGCACCAAAATTGTTGGCCCAGCTCCTGAAATAAAAGCTGCAACGCCAGCGCCCCTTAACTTCGTTAAGAGTGCAAATGATGTCGGCATTGCCCCTTGTCGATACCGTTGATGGAGGAAATCTTCGGTTGCAGTAAATAGTAAATCTGGGCGTTGGGTTAACGCGTGAACCAATAAAGATGTATTGGTGGAGTTCTTGACCGCGTCCGCATGTGGAATAACTTCGGGCAACAATTTGCGTGCTTTAGAAGTTGCCACAGCAGTGGCTGGAATAAATGCAACGCCGCCGATACGTGGGTCGACTCCCATGTTTACTGAAAGTGCAACGTTGCGCCCGTGCTGAACTTCTCGCCAAGCAATTGTTGCGCCACCATAAATTGCTGCTGCAACATTATCCGGGTGGCCTTCCATTTCCGTTGCTAAATTGAGAAGGGCTTCATTACTCATACGTTCGTTGCCACCTAGAACCAGAGCACGGGCTAAAGATAAACCACCGACAATTGCACTGGCAGAAGAACCAAGTCCACGACTATGCGGAATGACATTGAGCGCACGAACGGCAACCCCGCGCGGTCTGCCACCAAGGAAATCAAAACCTTTATACATTGCCCGAACCAGTAAGTTCTTTTCATTTCGCGGAACATCGAGCGAACCTTCACCAGTCACATCTACATCAACAACAGATTCATCTAAAATTTGAGCGACATACCGATCATGCATTGCCAGAGCTAAACCCAAGCAATCAAAACCTGGACCTAGGTTGGCACTCGTTGCTGGGACTTGCACCTGTATTGGTTGGGCTTTAAAAGTTGGTTTAGCCATTTTTATGCCAAACCTAGAGCTTTAGCGACAGCTGCTGCGTTGACCGAAACTACGATTGGTTTTGCAGCTCCTGCTAACGCCCAAGTGACATCTTTAAGCCCATGCCCAGTCACAGTGATGACAATTCGCTTTCCTTGGACAAGTTTGCCTAACTTCTTGTATTTGATAAGCCCAGCTAGCCCTGCAGCGCTGGAAGGTTCAACAAAAACACCTTCTTTGGCGGCAATTAGGCGGTATGCACTTAAAATTTCTTTATCAGTAACAGAATCTATTAAGCCACCTGAGTCATCTCGAGCCGCAATTGCTTGCTCCCAAGATGCTGGATTACCAATTCGAATTGCAGTTGCAATTGTGTCAGGATTTTTAATAATTTTTCCTTTAACAATTGGTGCTGAACCTGCAGCTTGGAAACCCCACATCTGTGGAAGCTTCGATGAGAGGGATGATTGGCGATATTCGCAGTAGCCCTTCCAATATGCCGTGATGTTTCCAGCGTTTCCAACTGGCAATACATGTAAATCTGGCGCATCACCGAGAAAATCGACAACTTCAAAAGCCGCAGTTTTCTGTCCCTCAATTCTAAATGGATTGACTGAATTAACTAAAGCAACTGGATAGTGCTCGGATAAGTCGCGCGCAAGGGTTAGGCAATCATCAAAGTTTCCTTTAACTTGCAGAAGTGTTGCACCATGAATAACTGCTTGGGCAAGTTTACCCATTGCTATTTTGCCGCTCGGAACTAAAACCGCAGGAACCATTCCCGCTTTAACAGCGTACGCTGCAGCGCTAGCGCTTGTGTTTCCAGTTGATGCACAGATAACTGCTCTCGCGCCAGCTTCTGCAGCTTTTGAAATTGCCATTGTCATTCCGCGATCTTTAAAAGATCCGGTTGGGTTAGTGCCTTCGTACTTCAACCAAATTTCATTGCCGAGTAACTCTGAAAGATGCGCAGCCAAAATCAGTGGAGTGCCGCCTTCGCACAGAGTAATTACCGGCGTTTGGGCGCTAACAGGCAAGCGGTGGCGGTATTCCTCGATAACTCCGCGCCATTGATGAGCGCCCTCTTTGCGGCTAAAAATTCCCATGGTTAGGAGGCACCTCCTTCAACGCGAATAACGCTCTCTACTTTTCGAACGATATCCATTGAAGCTAATTTCTTTACGGTAGTCGATAGCGCTTCTTCAGTTGCGCTATGTGTGACGATAATTAACTCGGCATCGGCTCCGCGTCCGCTCTGGCGAACTGTCTGAATAGAGACGTTTTCTCCAGCAAAGACTTGCGCAATTGCGGCAAGAACTCCTGATTTATCAGCAACATCTAGGCGAATAAGAAATTGTGTCTTCGTCTTGCCGATAGGAGAAATTGCACGACTCGCATAATCACTTTCTCGTGGGCCTAGCGAACCTAGAACACGGTGACGAGCAACGGCAACTAAATCTCCAAGAATCGCACTAGCTGTTGGATCTCCCCCGGCACCGCGACCATAAAACATTAGCTCTCCAGCAGAATCTGCTTCAATGAAAACTGCATTGTAAGCATCGCGGACAGCTGCCAGCGGGTGAGAGCGCGGAATTAAAACAGGGTGCACTCGTACGGAGATTTCGTTATCGGAAGTTAACTCTGCAATTGCCAGTAATTTAATGACGTGGTTCATTGCTTTAGCAACTTCAACATCTTTTGCGGTAATTGAAGTAATACCTTCTCGATAAACATCATCCGCACTCACGCGAGAGTGGAAAGCAAGGCCAGCAAGAATCGCAGCTTTTGCGGCAGCATCGAAACCCTCGATATCAGCAGTTGGATCAGCTTCAGCGTAACCAAGAGTTTGGGCTTCGGCTAAAACATCACCAAATGCCCGACCCTCCTCATCCATCTTGGTCAAAATGTAATTAGTTGTTCCATTCACAATTCCCATTACTCGTTTAATGTGATCGCCAACAAGAGATTCGCGCATTGAGCGAATTATTGGAATTGCACCAGCAACTGCAGCTTCGTAATAGAGATCTACGCCAGCAGCATCAGCGGCGGCATAGAGATCGGCGCCATGTGAGGCCAGTAAAGTTTTATTTGCGGTAATCACCGACTTACCGCTCTTAATCGCACTTAAAATTAATTCGCGCGCGGGTTCAATACCGCCCATAACTTCAATAACGATATCGATGGAAGGATCGCTGATTACATCGGTCGCATCTGTGGTAAATAAAGCTGCATCTAAGCCTGCACGTGCTCCAACAGAGCGAGTGGCGATTTTTTTCAATACCAGGTTTGCTCCAGCGCGCGTTGAAAGTTCATCGTGGTTAGCGCTCAATATGCGAGCAACTTTGCTGCCAACGGTTCCGCAACCAAGCATCCCTACGTTGATGGTTTTCTTAGCTCCACTCATATTCGCATTCTTTCACAGTTGCACCGAGCGCGCGTTACATATCGAGGGCAAGTAGATCGGCTTCGCTCTCTCTACGGAGAATAACTCGCGCTTTCCCATTTTTTACTGCAATAACTGGTGGCCTAGGTACATGGTTGTAATTACTGGCCATGCTGCGCCCATAAGCCCCAGTCGCAGGAACTGCTAGCAAATCACCGGGGGCAACATCCCTCGGTAGTTGGATGTCGCGGATAACGATGTCGCCCGTTTCGCAATGTTTTCCAACTACTCGACTCAAAACACTGCCTTCTTGCGAAGTTCGATTAGCTAAGCAAGCCGTGTATTCGGCGCCATAAAGCGTGGGGCGAATATTCTCACTCATGCCGCCATCAACTGAAATGTAGCGTCGGATAGCCCCGCTTTCCAGAGTTACATCTTTTACCGTTCCAACTTCATACAAGGTAAACATGGTCGGCCCAACTATCGCACGACCAGGTTCAATCGAAACTTTCGGAACCTCTAAATTATTTATTGCGCAAGCTCGCTTAACTGCAGCTGCAATCGCAAGTATAACTTCGCTTGGTTCAAGGTTTACTTCATTCGGTAGGTATGCGATTCCGTAACCGCCACCTAAATTCAATTCTGGAAGCTCTCGTCTGTACTCATCCCGATAACGCGCCATTAAAGTTATCAGTTTGTCGGCAGCAATTTCAAAGGAATCAGCGCTCAAAATTTGCGAACCGATGTGTGAATGAAAACCTACCAGAGAAAGTTGCGGCAGCGATTGTACTTCGGTTATCGCCCGCCAAGCGCCGCCACTTGCAATTGAAAAGCCGAACTTCACATCTTCGTGGGCTGTGGCAATTGATTCGTGTGTATGAGCTTGGATTCCAGGGGTTAGACGAAGCATGACTCGCTGGATTTTCTCGTATTTTAGCGCAGCGGCGGCGACTCGTTCAATTTCATGCAGTGAATCCATAACGATTGTGCCAACACCAACGGATACCGCGCGATCTATCTCTCCAACAGATTTATTGTTGCCATGAAATTCAATTCGCGCAGCGTCAATTCCGCTCGCGAAAGCAACGGCAAGTTCGCCTCCTGTGCAGACATCAATTCCAATTCCACAATCTTTAATCCAGCGCGCAACTTCGACGTTTATAAAAGCTTTTGCTGCGTAATACACCGTTCCAGCGCTACTGCCGAAATGTGATTGCAGCGCGTTGTTCCACGCTAAAGCACGTGCACGAAAATCTGCCTCATCGATAAAAAATGCCGGGGTTGCAAATTCGCGAGCTAAATCTTTTGCAGCCAGACCATCGAGATGTAACTGACCATCAATAAATGAAATATTTTTCGACCACATGGTTACATCCTCTCCGGTGCGCTAACGCCGATTAAATCTAAACCGTTCGCTATTACTTGTTTAGTGGCCGCGCATAAGAGCGCACGAGCAGAATGGATAGGCGCAATCGCTTCATCGCCCAAAGGAAGGACTCGACAGTCGGCATAGAACCCGTGATACAGAGCTGCTAACTCCTCTAGATAGCGCGCAATGCGATGCGGTTGGCGAAGTTCGGCTGCGCCTTCAACCACTCGTGGATATTTGGCGAGCGCGCCAAGCAGTTCATTTTCGCGATCATGGGAGAGTTGCGATGGGTCAAATATATCAAGCGACGTTGAGATTTTGAGCTCTACCGCATTTCGCAGAACTGCCGCAATACGTGCATGCGCATATTGCACGTAATACACCGGATTCTCGTTGGTATTCCGCTTCAAAATATCAAGATCCATAACCATTGGAGTATCTACGGGATAGCGGATGAGCGTATATCGAGCGGCATCAACGCCAACTTTTTCTACCAACTCTTCTAAAGTAATAATCGTTCCAGCGCGCTTAGAAAGTTTTACTTCTTCGCCGCCTTCCATAATTTTCACTAACTGCCCAATTAATACATGAATGTTGTATTCGGGATCATCGCCAGCGCAGGCGGCCGTCGCTTTTAACCTGCCAACATAACCATGATGATCAGCGCCCAACATATATATGCAAATATCGAAACCACGCTCGCGCTTATTAATGTAATACGCAGTATCGGAGGCGAAGTAAGTCAACGACCCATCACTCTTCTTCAGAACGCGGTCTTTATCATCTCCGAAATCAGTGGTGCGAAGCCACGTCGCACCTTCTTCTTCAAAAACATGTCCTTGGGTGCGTAATTTAGCTAACCCATGTTCAGCTGCGCCGCGCTCATGTAGCGAGCGCTCAGAAAACCAGACATCAAAATGAGTTCCGAAATTATCCAAGACGCGTTGCTGGTCTTTCAATTGAAGGGCATAAGCTCTCTCACGAAATTGCACGGTTCGCTCGCCCGCTGGGAGCGAAGTAATCGTAGGATGTGCGCCAACAACTTGGCGAGCTAAATCTTGAATGTACTCACCTTGATATCCACCTTCTGGAATCGGCGCACCCATTGCGGCGGCTTCAACGGAAGCACCAAAGAGTTCTATTTGATTTCCGCGGTCGTTGATATAAAACTCACGGGTCACCTGCGCGCCAGCTGCGCTGAGAACTCGACCGAGGGCATCTCCCACCGCGGCCCACCGCGTGTGACCTAAATGAAGTGGACCAGTTGGATTAGCGCTGATGAACTCTAAGTTTATTTTCACTCCCGAGAGCGAAGTACCTAAACCAAAGTTTTTACCGGCCGTTAGAATTGACTTCACCAACTCTGCTTGGTTTGCCCGATTTAGCGTCAAATTAATAAAACCAGGTCCAGCGATTTCCACTTTCGAAAGTTCTGGAATTACCGCTAACTCTTTAACAATTGCCGCCGCGACTTCGCGAGGTGGTTTGCCGGAGCTCTTGGCTAATTGCAGCGCAATAGAAGTGGCATAGTCGCCATGTTCACGGTTCTTTGGGCGATCTAAAGTAATTGTTTCAGGGATTGAGCCTTGAATTTCACCTGATGAGATGGCCCGAGCAATCGCCGCTTTGAGCGCAACTTCGAGTTGAGCGATTTGCGAGAGCTCTGAAGTGGACACCTGCACAAGGCTACCGTTTGGGCGAGTGATCCCGCGGAGGTTTGAGCACCTAATTCACTAGCCCCATCAGGTGCTCAAGAGCTAACTGGTCAAGTGCGTCATAGCCATATCCGCGTGCGGCTGCGCTTTCAGCGTCGAAGTTTTCATCCTGCAAATCTTTCCAACTTTCGCCAATTGCTAAGGTTGGAATTTCTAATTGATCAATGCGTGAGGCTTTCATTGCTGCCGCAACGCGTGGATCTGCGCGGAAAGCAAGCGCGCGTTCTTTGAGCATAAGGTAAGTTTTCATATTTGCCTCAGCTGATGCCCATACGCCTTTGTCGTCCTCGGTACGTGATGGTTTGTAATCGAAATGCTTTGGTCCGTCATATTTATATCGCTCGAGCAAATCAACTAAGAAGAAGGCCGACTTCAAATCGCCATGTCCGAACATTAAATCTTGATCAAACTTTGGTCCATGTTGTCCGTTTAGATCAATGTGGAATAACTTTTTGTGCCACAAAGCTTGGGCAATTCCATGCACAAAGTTAAGGCCTGCCATCTGTTCGTGGCCCACTTCTGGATTGAGACCAACCATCTCTGGGTGATCAAGTGAATTAATAAAAGCGAGGGCGTGTCCAATAGTTGGCAAGAAAATATCGCCCCGTGGTTCGTTCGGTTTAGGTTCGATGGCAAAACGAATGTGGTAGCTTTTATCGATTACATATTGAGAAAGAATATTAAAACCTTCACGGTAGCGATCAAGGGCTACGAAAGCATCTTTACCAGCATCACTTTCGGCGCCTTCTCGACCACCCCAACAAACATAAATTTCCGCACCTAGTTCAACTGCTAAATCTATATTGCGCATAATTTTCGCCAACGCATAACGTCGGATATCGCGATCATTAGAAGTTAGCGCACCATCTTTGAAAACTGGATGTGTGAAGAGATTCGTGGTAGCCATTGGAACTTTCATTCCCGTTTCATCTAAAGCTTTCTTAAAGCGGGCAATGTGTTTGGCGCGATCACTATCGTTGCTACCAAATGGAACCAAATCATCATCATGAAAAGTAACACCGTAGGCACCACGTTTAGCTAATTCATGAACCGTGCGAACTGGGTCAAGGGGTGCGCGAGTGGCATCGCCAAATGGGTCCCGGGCTTGCCAACCCACCGTCCAAAGTCCAAAAGTGAATTTATCTGCTGGGGTTGGTGTGTACGCCAAGGTGAAATCTCCTAATCAAGATAGTAATTTGAAACATCACTAACTTACCCGTAACCTTGCCCGTATTCCACTTATTGTTTTTAGCGGGAGTGGTGAAATGGCAGACACGCAGGTCTTAGGAACCTGTGTCTTCGGACGTGCGGGTTCAAGTCCCGCCTCCCGCACCAGTAAATCACTCGATTTTCGCGGCGCTAAATCCAAATTCGAGATCTGCTTTAATATCATCAGCGTTCTCTAGGCCGATGCTCAAGCGCACCATCCCTGGAGTTATGCCAGCTTTAAGTTGTTCCTGCGGACTTAACTGTGCATGAGTTGTTGATGCTGGGTGAATTACCAGGGATCGGACATCGCCGATATTTGCTACATGGCTAAAGAGCTTCAAGCCTTCGACGAATTTCTTTCCAGCTGCTAGGCCGCCTGCTAATTCAAATGCCATTACAGCCCCTGCACCTTTAGGCGCATATTTTTTAGCTTGGGCATGCCAATGTGAAGATGGAAGTCCCGCATAGCTGACATGTTTTACACCTGAATGTTTTTCAAGCCACTCTGCAATGTTCTGTGCATTCTCAACATGGCGTTGCATCCGAAGGCTCAATGTTTCTAAACCTTGTGCCAGCAACCATGCATTAAATGGTGATACACATGCACCAATATCACGGAGTAACTGCAAGCGAGCTTTAAAAATAAAAGCTACGTTCGCACCGAAATCAGAACCAACACCTAAAGTCTTAGCGTAAATAAGGCCGTTATAACTTGGATCTGGTTCGTTAAATCCTTTAAATTTCTTTGGGTCTTTTGCAAAATCAAAATTACCTGAATCCACAATTGCACCAACTATCGCGCTTCCATGCCCTGAAAGAAACTTAGTGGCAGAATGCGTGATGATGTCGGCGCCATAATCAAAAGGTTTCGTCAAGTACGGTGTCGCAATGGTGTTATCTACAATCCAAGGAACGCCAACGCTATGGGCGATATTGGCTATTCCTTCAATATCTAAAACTGCGCCGAGCGGATTAGAGATTCCTTCGCCGAAGAAAGCTTTGGTGTTTGGGCGAACTGCTTTTCGCCATGCATCTAAATCGCTAGCATCTTCAACGAAAGTAAATTCGATTCCATATTTTGGAAGGGTGTAATTAAAGAGGTTATACGTTCCACCATAAACGTTCCGGCTAGTAACAACATGGTCACCGGCTTCGGCCACATTCATAATTGCAAAAGCGGTCGCGGCCATTCCCGATGCAACGAGCAGGGATGCCACTCCACCTTCAAGGGCCGCTAAGCGTTGTTCAACCGCATCTTGTGTTGGATTATTAATTCGCGTGTAAACATTACCCGCTTCCGCAATTCCAAAGAGATTGGCGGCATGTTGGGTATCGCGAAATTGGTATGCCGTCGTTTGATAAATGGGCAACGAACGCGAACCGGTTGTTGGGTCTGGGGTTTGACCAGAGTGAATCTGTTGTGTTTCAAAAGACCAGTTTTCTTCTGCCATTTTTATTGACCATCCCAACGAGCTAGTTCGGCGGCAAATGGATCAAGCCCCATCGGCCCTAATTTCAAAGCATATGAATGGAATTTCTTAAGTGAGAACTTCTCGCCTAAACGCGTTTTAGCGTCGTCTCGAGCTTTCACCCATACGCGTTCACCGACTTTGTATGAAATTGCCTGTCCGGGCCAACCTAAATAACGATCGGTCTCAGAGGTTGAATGCACATCGTCTAGCAGCGCTTTATTCATTAACATTGCTTTTGCCGATTGCGCGTTCCACACCTCTCCATTTTCATCCGTATACCCTAAATGCATTCCAATATCTACCACAATTCGTGCGGCACGCAAAGCTTGTGCAGATAGAAAGCCCATTTCAATTCCGGGTTCATTAAAAGCGCCAAGTTCATCCATGAAACGTTCGGCATATAGTGCCCAACCTTCGCCATAACCACTACACCAAGCATTAGTTCGCTGGAAACGACTTAAACGCTCTTTCTCCAAAGTAGCTGTTGCGACTTGCAAGTGGTGACCGGGAACTGCTTCGTGATACCAAGTCGAAGCGAGGTGCCACCAGCTGACTTCATCTTTACCGAGCAGTGGCAACCATGTTATTCCCGGACGCGATAAGTCTTCACTGGGTGGCATGTAATAAGGCGCGGATGCGCTTCCTTCTGGCGCTAATCGGGCATCGCAAAACTTAATTCGGTCATCTATATCAAAATGCGTTCCGTCCATTTGCTTCACTGCAGCTGCAGTGAAATCAAGGAGTTTCTTTACAATCGCCGCTTTGCCTTTAATTATGTAGGCGGGATCTTGGTCTAAATGATCTGCAACTTCACGCAAAGTCTTAGCGCCGGGTTTGATTTTCTCAGCTATCTTCCACATTCGATCATTAATTGCCTTGAGGTCAGCTACGCCCCATTCATATGTTGCGCGTAAATCTAATTCCGCACCTGTAAAGTACCGTGCCCATTGCGCATATCGATCTGCTCCAACTGCATCAAGCGGATTAGCCATTGTGAAATAAACTTCACGTAAATATTTGGACGTCTGCGCAGATGATTTCTCGGCCATCTTCGCGGCCTCATGCATTGCTGGATACTTACTTTCTGGGTCAAAGTTCTTGGCCATAGCTGAGTAACCACCGTTGGCATAACCATCTAATTGTTTGGCAACACCTTCCACTTGGCGCTGCGAAGTAGTTTTGCCCGATTTAGCAACGCTCTCGATAGCTGAAATCCAAGATTTATACGCTTTATCCACTGTCAATAAACGCGCTGCGATATTCGAGAAATGCGCATCGCTCTCGCGCGGCATCATTTCGAAAACTTGGCGAATATTCGATGGCGGAGAGGTTAGGACATTCCAAAGCACAGCCGACTCTTCTGTGTCATGCAGAGCTAACCTTGATTCCAGACGCTCTTGCATAACGGCTTTCGCAATTCGATCTATCTCATCAATTGGTTGAAGTGATGCTAAAGTTTTCAGCGTCTTGCGTACTAACTCTGCTGCAACCTCCATCCCATGAACAGAAAAGTCATCGAGCTGATCATCGAGGGCGGAGTTTCCTAAATAGGTAGATGAAATTGGGCTCAGAGCTGCGCTCTTGGTGATGTAAAGATCGCAGAGTTCGAAAATTGGAGATCTGTGGTTAGTTGTCATGCTCCATTCTTATCAGCGCAGCGCCTCTTTGTCACGTAAAGTCATGGCAAGTATAGTGGGTATATCTACTTTTGTGAAGGAGCCAGATGGAGCAGTCGCCTCCTCCGCCAAAACTTCGTGGTTGGTTCCACTTAGGCGCAACTCCGGCAGTTATTATCGCTTCACTCGTTCTATTTATCTTAAGTAAAGACTCTTTTAAATTTGCTGTGGCGCTCTATTCAATTACAGCAATCTTACTTTTCAGCGTCTCTGCAATTTATCACCGCGTTCCTTGGTCTCCAGCAAAGAAAAAGATTTGGCGCAGATTTGATCATGCAAATATTAATTTACTCATTGCTGGTTCGTACACGCCTTTTGCTGTGGCGCTACTGCAGGGACGTGACCGCACAATTTTATTATCGGTTGTCTGGACAGGCGCGCTCATAGGAGTTGCCCTACGAGTTTTTTGGATCAACGCACCGCGTTGGCTCTATGTCGCTAATTACCTACTCCTTGGTTGGGTCGCCATCGCTTATCTGCCTGCCCTATATCGCGCAGGTGGCCTCTGGATTCTGTTGCCAGTTATTATCGGAGGCCTCCTATATTCAACAGGAGCGATTTTTTATGCGCTTAAGCGCCCAGGCAGGAATGCTAAATACTTTGGCTACCATGAGCTTTTCCATGTATTAGTGCTTGCGGCATGGATTTCCCAATACGTGGCAATATCCATCGCAATTTATAGAAAATAGCCCACCGCCGCTCACTAGCGCTGGTGGGCTTTCTTAACTCGATACCTTTGCTCTAGCCTAAGCACCTGTACCGAAGTACTGAATCGAGCGAGGTGGAGATATGAGCGAAAAGAACTTCTTCCTAAACTGGGTTGGATTTAAAGGCGACGGAGTCGCTGCACCATCCTCTGTCGACCACATTCGCGAACTGGAATCACAGTTAGCGGACTTACGCTCACGTCGCGATGTCAATTCACTGAGTAAAGAAGAGTTTGAAATTCTGGCAACTGAAACTGCTATGGTGATGATTAAGTCGGCTCAGGCGCGTGAAGCGAAAGCTCAATCTACCACATCACGTTTAATAAATGAAACGACAAGCCAAGTTAAAAACACGCTAGAAGCCGCGGATAGTAAAGCTCACACAATTCTCTCTGGTGCCGAAGCGCGTGGGCGCAAATATATTCAAGCAGCTGAAAATGAAGCGCAAGAAGTACTTGCCCTAGCTGAAAGTGAAGCTGAAACTTTTGTTGAGGTAAGGAAGCGAGAAGCTACTGCGCTTGCACTGGCTGCACGGCGCGAAAGTGAACGAATCGTCAGCGAAGCAACTGAAGAAGTTGCAAATTATCGCCAATGGCTAAACGGTGTAATTATCGAAGCTGAACGACTTTATAAAATTCAAACTCAATCTCTCAATTCGGCAGAGCACGCTATTCGCCAATCACGCGATCGTTTAGAGTCCGCTTTTACGCGGTTAGCAGAGTTACAAAAAAACGTGGTAGAAAATCTCAATGCAGACGACACAATCATTAGCGCTAGACCAATTAACGTTCTCAGCGAACGAAGAGATAAGGCTTTGCCTGCTCCAAAGAAGAGCGTTTCAAAAACCAGAACGAAGAAGGTTGTAAAAAAGAAGCCTGCTAAGAAGTAAAACTTTCTTATGGAGACAGCTAGAGGAATTCGCTACATCCCAGCGATAGATGGGCTACGTGCTTTAGCTGTAATCGCGGTTCTGCTTTATCACTTAGATTTCGCGTGGATTCCTGGTGGTTTTCTTGGCGTTGATCTCTTC
>JBCKHR010000010.1:0-36353 GCA_038905755.1 Candidatus Planktophila sp. | reverse complement strand
TTTTCTCACGCTAGGGGCACAGATGGGTGCTATTTTACTCCTTCTGTTGCTGGGTCTGGAGTATTCGGCAGCTGAGTTAATTGGTGAGGTAAAACGAAGAAAATCTTTGGGAGCCATTGACTTGGTGCTTAATTTCCTCCCCGGCGCATTTTTTGCCCTCGCTTTGGGGTGGGGATATGTGGGCGCAATGGCCCTTGGCGGTATCACCTATGTCTCTTCATCAGGAATTGCATCGCAATTTATTCGTGATGGAAAACTCCAGAAAAAGGGAAGTACTAAAAAGGCAATCAGCATTTTGGTCATAGAGGATCTTTTTCTAGCACCTTATCTTCCAATTTTGAGCGCAGTCATCTCATCCATTGGTGTAATCACAGGTTTGGTGACCATTTCTGTGGCACTTATAATAACTGGAGCTGTCCTGCTTTTCAGTGCAAGAGGCAATCACATTCCTCACACGCCCTTAATGTTGGGTGATTCAGCAGCTCTACTGTTAACCGTTTTCGGTTCTACCTTACTAGCCGCAGGACTTGCCAGCTACATTGGTTTCTCTGGAGCAGTCGCAGCTTTTCTTGTTGGCTTGCTCTTGACGGGCGATCTTGCAGTAGTGGCCAGAGTTCGCCTCGCCCCGTTGCGCGATCTTTTTGCGGCCATCTTCTTTCTCTTCTTCGGGTTAAGCACCCACCCGGCGCAAATACCACCTGTACTCATTATTTCTTTACTTTTGGCTGCCGTTGGCATTTTCACCAAATACCTCACTGCTAAGTGGGCGGCACGAAATAGTAATGATTCAGTTATGGCCATTGCAGCACTTCTCATTCCACGAGGAGAGTTCTCCATTGTTATCGCTGGATTGACTTCTACGCTTGCCTTTAACGACAGATTGCAAGCAATCACAATCACCTATGTGTTCATCACAACGATTTTTGGCTCCATACTCATCAGAAAATTAGGAAAAGATTCCCATGCACATTGAGTTGCTTCTACTATCACTCCCCCATCGACTTGTAACAAAATGGGGCGATCTCCAATTAATTTGCGGGTGCGTTTTACTTTATCCATCATCTCATGCATAAATTTTTGACCACCAAAACCGGGTTCTACCGTCATAATCAAAAACATATCAATATCATTTAGGAAATCAGAGTACGCGTCGACTTCGGTCTCAGGTTTTAAACCAATAGCCGCTCTCGAGCCCTCTCTTCGAATTGCTCGAAGAGTTTTTCGAATATTTGTGCTGGTGGATATTCAGTTGAGGGTTACTCAGTTCGCCTTAATAACTTAACATGCTCTGGTCGGAGTTCGGCCACCGAACACACGCCTATTAATTTCATCGTGCGAATCATTTGCTCCTGCATCAGAATAAACATCCGATCAACACCTTCACGCCCGCCAGACATAAGAGAGTAGAGATAAGCCCTGCCAACCCATGTGAAATCTGCTCCTGCAGCAAGAGCAGCAATCACATCCTGCCCATGCATGATTCCCGTATCGACGTGAACTTCAGCGTATTTACCAACTTCTTTGACAGTTTCTGGAAGAAGATAGAAAGGAACAGGAGCTCGATCTAATTGCCGACCACCATGGTTCGAGAGCCAGACGATATCCGCACCTGCATCTACTGCAAGTTTTGCATCCTTTACATTCTGAATGCCCTTGACTGCAAGACCGCCCTTCCATTGTTTCCGTAACCATTTCAATTCTGCAAAAGTAATGGTGGGATCAAACATCTTGTTCATCAGCTCTGCGACGGTGCCATCCCACGCGCTAAAGGAGGCAAAATTTAGCGGCTCGGTGGTGAGAAAATTAAACCACCAAGCAGGACGGGGAATCGCATTAAGAATTGTTCCTGCGGTAAGTGAGGGTGGAATAGTTAATCCATTGCGTATATCACGGAGCCGAGCTCCTGCTGTCGCCGTATCTACCGTAAGAACGAGTGTTTCATAACCAGCGCGCTCTGCTCTTTCGACAAGTTCCATGCTTCGATCTCGGTCATTCCACATATATAACTGAAACCAGTTACGTCCAGATGGCGTTGCGCGCGCAACATTTTCTATCGAAGTTGTTCCCAAGGATGATAGTGTAAATATTGAACCGAAGGCAGCCGCCGCCGAAGATCCTGCTACTTCGCCTTCAACATTCATCATGCGGGTGAAACCCGTTGGCGCAATACCCATTGGAAGATTGGAAGTTTTTCCGAGAATTTCTACGCTTAAATCAATGTCGGCAACATTTCGAAGGACCCGAGGCTGAAATTCAACGTTCTCAAAAGCTCTCCGTGCGCGATTAAGGGCAAATTCATCATCAGCGGCCCCATCGGTGTAATCAAAAGGCGCCCTTGGCGTGCGGCGCTTTGCGATGTTACGCATGTCGTACATCGTTAATGCGCGAGATAATCTGCGAGTACGCGGACTCCAAATTGGCTTTCGGAAGCGCATAAGTTGACGCAATTCACCCGGGCGAGGGATTCTACGTTTTATCCCTGCCATCTCACGTTTCCCTTCATCGACAATCCGAAAGCCCATGTTTCATAGGAATTTCTGCTGCATCTACTCTGCCACAGAGTTAGCAAGTTTTCGCAACGAAAGGATCATTGCCGCAGGATCCTCTGCGCTAAAAACAGCGCTTCCAGCTACAAAAGTATCCGCCCCAGCGCGGGCGGCCTCCTCTATTGTTTGCAAAGAGACTCCCCCATCGACTTGTAACCAAATGGGGCGATCTCCAATTAACTTGCGGGTCCGTTTTACTTTATCCATCATCTCATACATAAATTTTTGACCACCAAAACCGGGTTCTACGGTCATAATCAAAAACATATCAATATCACTTAGGAAATCAGAATACGCATCGACTTCGGTCTCAGGTTTTAAACCAATAGCCGCTCTGGCGCCCTCTCTTCGAATTGCTCGAAGAGTTTTTCGAATATTTGTGGTCGCTTCGACATGAACAGTTACGCTCGCACAACCTAATTCGGCATAAGCCGGTCCAACCACATCACCATTTACAACCATTAAGTGTGCATCAACTGGTAATGGGCAATTGGAAATTATCTCTGATACTTTTTCGAAATCGAAAGTGAAATTTGGGACGAAAATGTTATCCATAACATCAATATGGAGAAAATCAGAGACCGCACTTATTCGTTCAATCTCTTCATTCAACCTGGTAAAATCAGCGTTCAAAATACTGGGCGTTATTCGAATATCCTTGGACACTAGCTTATCGTAGCCAAAACGAATTAAATCTTTTGAAATATTGCCAGGAACATTGCGTCAGTACCATGTCGATGCGTCCATAAGCGAAGAGCGCGATCTTCCACCGCTAAAACAAGGCTCTTGGGAATATATTCTGCGACATCCAATTGCACCAACTCCGGAAAGCGCTTCAAGATATCAAATACTTGAACTTTACTTTCGGCCAGATGAGGCGAACATGTTGCGTAGCCGATAATGCCACCTTGATCTAAGACTTCCATCGCTCCGGCAAATAGCTCGCGTTGCAACGCAGTCAATTCTCGCAAATCTTTAACGCTCCTTCTCCAACGCACTTCTGGTCGACGACGGAGCGCTCCCAACCCAGTACATGGTGCATCGATGAGAATCGCATCGAAAGTCTCGCCTGCTTGGCTAATAAACCGTCCATCTCTATTCCAAACACGTGCCCCATGCACAACTTGCTTGACAAGTTCGCTACGCGGAGTAGAGAGTTCATTAGCGGTGAAACGAGCACTTTTCTCCACTGCTAAAGAAGATAAAAGCGCTGCTTTGCCTCCCGGTCCGGCGCATAAATCGAGCCACTTCACTTTCTGGGAAATTGCGTTAGCAAAAATAAGTGTTACTAGTTGCGATCCTTCATCCTGCACGCCGGCTTTGCGCGATCTAATTAGCTCGAGATCGCCCGGATTGCCATCGAATACTGCGCCATAGTTTGAATACTTGGTCGCGATGGCTCCATTAGCAACAAGGTCGGCTTGAGTAGAAAAACCCGGCCAAGAAACTAGAGTTGGCTTGGCAGGTACATTATTTATTCGTAGCGCTTCTTCTACTTCATCCCAATCTTTAAGTAAATCAAAATATGCTGAGACGATCCATGCCGGATGTGAGTACTGGATTGCTAGACGGTTAACTGGATCTTGGATTTGCGCAAGGGGCGCGAACCAATCCAAGGCGCTCTTTCGCGTGACACTTCGCAACAGAGCATTAACAAAAGTAGCTTTCGACTCTCCCAGACGTTTACGAGCAACTTCTACCGTTGCTGCTACTGCAGCATGGTCTGGAATTCTCATTTCATGTATTTGATGAACTCCTAAACGAGAAATATCTACAATCCCAACGTCGACTTCATCCCACGGACGGTCGCTGATTTGGGCCAGCACCCAGTCATGTTTGCCTTGCATTCTCAGAGTGCCGTAGAGAAGTTCAGTCACAAGGGATCTATCCCGCTGGTCGAGCGAACTGCTATTTAGCGCTTGCGGAAGAAGTAGATTTGAATAACCTTCATTTCTATTTACTTCGGTCAATAAATCAAAAGCCAGCAAACGCGAGGCATCAGGTCTGGGCGACTTAAAAGTATTGCGCCTTGCTTCAACCAAGGAAATCACCATCCTGAATTCGTGCGCCGTTGACCCAAGTAGATGCCAACATCTCTCTCTTTCCCGAAGGTAGCACTGACAAGATCTCTACTTCGCAACCTTCCCCCACCGATACGTAGGCTCGTCTACCACGGACGCAAATCGTTCCTGGTTTAGTAGCACTAACAAATTCGCTTGCCTGAGCTCGCAATATCCCAAACATTTCATTGCGCCACGTTGTCCAAGGTCCAGGTTCTAATGAAAATGCTCGAATCTTGTTGAGAATAACTTTGCTGGCCTGAGTCCAATCTATCTTCGCTTCCGCTTTGGTGACTTTCGGTGCTAAAGAAAATGTTCCACTCTGTTCAGTTGGTTTTACACCCGATTTGATCGATTCAATAGTTTGCTCGATTAGCTTGGGGCCTAACTGCGCTAGATTCTCAAGTAGTTCAACAGTTCGCCACGACTGGTCAATCTTTAGCTCGCTCTGCGCATAAATGGGCCCGGTATCCATTCCATCATTTAGCGCAAAAACAGTTGCACCAGTTACTAATTCACCGTTCTCAAGGGCGCGTTGCGCGGGGGCTGCCCCTCGGTATTTAGGCAGAAGTGAAAAATGCAAATTAATCCATCCGAATTTAGGGACGACAAGAACTTCGTGCGGGAGAATAACGCCGTAACCAATGGCGATTAATAGATCAAAGCTCGCAATCGAGTTAACCATTTCACTCGGGTTCTTTGGTTTGATTAACTCAATGGCAAATTCATTGGCCCAATTTCCAACTACGCTCTGGCTTATCTTCCGCCCTCGACCTGCCTTCTGGTCAGGTCGGGTAATAATTAGGCCAAGGCTATGCGATGACGTTCGCAACCAATCAAGAGTTGGAAGCGCAACGTTAGGTGTAGCTGCAACACCGATCCGCACTAAGAAATTTTCCCAAATATATTATGTGGTGATTCCTTAATTGTTGGTTCAACGCCGCCGGCAATAGTTGCGCCAAACCAATCAGAGGCGCGAATCTCTTTCATTGCTAATTTGCGGTTCTGGGGCGAAAGTCGATCTATAAAAACTATCCCATTAAGGTGATCAGTTTCGTGCTGTAAAGCTCTAGCCAACAATTGGGTACCTTCAACGGTAATGGGCTCGCCGTACATATTGAAACCCTGGGCGACCGCTCGGAAAGCTCGCGGCGTCTGGAATAGCAACTCTGGAAATGAGAGACAACCTTCCTCGCCTTCTTGCATCTCATCGCTCAATTCGATAATCGGATTAATCAAATGCCCTAAAGCCTCATCAACATCCCAAACAAAAACCCGTAGCGCGACACCAATTTGCGGCCCTGCTAGCCCAGTTCCTGGTGCATCTAACATTGTTTCCGTTAGGTCCCTAACCAGGGTTCGCAACTCCTTATCAAAATCAACGACGCTGCGAGCAGGTGTAACGAGAACCGGATCACCAAAATATCGAAGGCCTCTGATGCTCATGCGCGCCAGTCTACCAAGTGCCAGCTTTGACTAAAGCGAATACGGCTCGACCCTAATTGTAAACGGACTCTTCTGGGCCATACTCCGTCGACGTGAGAGTTCATGAAGAAACTCCACTACTTTTTGAAAATCTTCGCTATTGGAAGTTAGTACGAGCTTCGCGCTTCCTTCGCCATGCGAAGATGGACCAAGAATCCGAACGCTTTGCGGCAATCGCCCTTCTTGGATTGATCTTTGCAAACCGTCGAGCAGTTGCGTTACTTCTCTGCTCTCACAGAGAAGTAGAGCGCTCTTTGAATAAGGTGTTAAGTTCAAATCCCGTCGCACTGCCAATTCTCGTTTTAGCAGGATAGCGGGGCTCCACCTCGCTAAAGCCGGAACGATTGGATGGTTCTCATCAATACATAACAGAACTTCTCCACCGGGCGCCACCGCCCCAGCGCTCTCGAAGAAGAGCTCGCGTGCACGTTCGTCACCTCGTAAATCAGAGTGGGAAAAGAAAGTGAGGCCTTCCAGAATGACCACCGCGCTGTAACCAGTAGCGCTCTTCGGTAGAGCGCCCGGAGTCGAAAGAACCAGCGCTGGATCCCCTGACACCTTTCTATGGATTGAATCCCCTGCTGAAACTATCACTGGGTATCCTGGGAATGCTCGACCAATCTCCTCGCCAGCTCGCTCGATACCTCGAGCTGCTAAATACTTACGGCTTTCCCCGCACCACTTACATTTCCAATCGGCGTAGGCTTTTCCGCACTGAAAACAGGATGGGTCGTTAGATTTAGAAATTACCTGCAAACGTCCACCACAATCGCATAACGCACCGTTTCTACATTTAGCACAAGCGAGGTGGCCGTACCCTTTACGGGGAGTTATAAATAAAACTGGACCAATCTTTAGCGCGCGCCGTATAGGTGAGAATATTCGCGCTGGCAGAAGTGCTCCATCTAAAGAAGGGAACGCTCTCACCGATAATTCGAGCCTTTGGTTGATATACGAGATTCGTTTTGCATCAATGAGCCCAGCAATATCGAGGGAAGGAACAAAGCCGGTAAAGAGGAGGCTCACATCTTCGCTCTCATAACGGATTATGGCCACGTCGCGAACATTCCATGCTGGTGCGCGCAATTCAAAATAATCGCTACTGGATTCACGGTGAATTATGATTGAACGCAGATTGCCAACTGGTACAAAGATTGCTGCTCTGGCACCAATCACAATGTGTGGGCCCGGATTCATAGCGATTAAGAAGTTTTTATATCGCTCTCCCCGCCCCACGCAACTTTCAATATGGAGTATCGAAATACTTGGATCTAACTCTTGCAAGTGTTGGGCAATGGATTGCGTGAGGGCTTCATTTGGCGCTATCAAAAGAACGGAACCACGCGCCAGAGCCTTTACTGCGCTCTGGGCTACTTGGAGTTCAGGGTCAGTGTGCGGACTAAGTGGCCCAAAGATGAATCCTCTAGCACTTTTCTTACTCTTACTCGAACCAGCAGCGGCAATTCGAATATAGCCCCTCTCAACGGAAGCAACTCGTGGCGGAATTGCGCTACGAATTAAATCCCAAGTATTTCCAGCCCATCCTTTCGCCACGGTAGTGATAAGTTCCAAAGAACTCGTCGTAGCAACAGGAATTGAAGAAAGGACTTTTGTTATTGAACGGATCGTGCCAGCGCGTGAAGTTTCGGGTGAACGACGTAAAACTAAACCCTCTACTTCTCTATTGTTAAATGGAACTTGAACTCTAACTCCGGTTTGAACTTGCTCAGTTAAGAGTTGCGGTATCGAGTAGTCATAAAGTTGATCTAAATGGAATACCCCTGAGTCCACCCATATCTGTGCGATAGGTAAGTGTGTGGCTACAGCTCTAGCAATGGCAGGGGCTACCTGCGACTTCAGTTTAAAGAGTCGAGGTCCCGCCACCGTTTGCGACCTACCTAATTTATTTAACGGTAGCTTGCAGGGCAGCTATTCGATCTGTTCTCTCCCAAGTAAACTCTGGCAGCTCACGACCAAAATGGCCATACACACTTGTCAAGGCGTAAATTGGTCGAAGCAGATCGAGATCGCGAATGATTGCAGCAGGACGGAGATCAAAGACGGCTAATATCGCGTCTTGGATGCTCGCCACCGGAAGGGTTTCGGTTCCAAAGGTTTCGATAAATAGGCCAATTGGTTTAGCTATACCGATTGCATAAGCAACTTGAACTTCGCAACGGCGAGCAAAACCTGCAGCGACAACATTTTTTGCAACCCAACGCATGGCGTAAGCGGCAGAACGATCAACTTTCGATGGATCTTTGCCACTAAATGCACCGCCGCCATGACGCGCCATTCCTCCATAAGTGTCCACGATAATTTTTCGTCCAGTTAAGCCAGCATCTCCCATTGGACCACCGATAACGAATCGACCGGTTGGATTAATTAAAATCTTCAAGTCGTTGCGAGGTAAATCAATTTTTGATAAAACTGGATTTATCACAGCTTCAATTATTTCAGGAGTCAAAGTTCCTAACACATCCACATTTTCGGCATGTTGGCTAGAGATAACAATTGTATCTACTGCAACAGCTCTGTCACCTTGATATTCAATGGTAACTTGCGTCTTTCCATCAGGACGTAAATATGGAAGCGCTCCACTTTTGCGAACTTTGGAAAGTTGTTGCGCAAGTTCGTGTGCCAACCAAATAGGAAGCGGCATTAGCTCTTTGGTATCGTCGCACGCGTAGCCGAACATAAGACCTTGGTCGCCAGCGCCTTGTCGATCAAGCGGATCCATTGAAGATGAAATTCGATTTTCATAGGCATCGTCTATGCCGCGCGCGATATCTCGTGATTGCTGTCCAATGGAAATCGAAACCCCACAAGAGTTCCCATCGAAACCCTTTTCCGAGGAATCGTAGCCAATTCCCAACACAGTATCGCGAACGATTCCCATAACATCGGCATAGCCATCGGTAGTAACTTCACCGGCAACGTGAACTTGGCCAGTGGTTATCAGCGTTTCAATAGCTACGCGACTTTTTTTATCTTGACTTAACAGTGAATCAAGGATGGCATCGGAAATTTGATCTGCAATCTTATCTGGATGGCCTTCAGTTACAGATTCCGAAGTGAAGAGGCGCTTGGGCATTGTCTTAACTTAACTGACTAAGCAGTGCATCTAGCAAGATATTAGCCAGTGTCTCTTTACTTACTAGGGGAATTTGGGTCTGCCCCCCTTGGGAAGTGAGAATCGTGCCTTGCGTATCATCTTCCCCGAAGATAGCGCCATCAGTTACGTCATTAACATAGATGATATCAAGGCCTTTATTGCGTAGCTTTAGTTCACCAGCTTCGAGAAAATTAGATGTCTCGGCAGCAAAACCAATAACTATCTGTTTCTTTTTCAAGGAAATTAGACCCATTAAAATATCAGGATTGGCAACAAGGCTAATCATTGAAAGGTCGCTTTTTTTAATTTTTGAGCGTGAGACGCTCATCGGCCTTACATCGGAGACGGCGGCGCTCATGATAAGTGCATCGCAGGATGGGAAATGCAACTCTAACTCTTTAGCCATCTCTAACGCGCTTTCGCAATGAATTACTTCAACACCCGCAACACCATCAAGCGAGTTTAAATTGATATTGGCTGCAATAAGTTTGACTCGTGCGCCACGTACCGCTGCTGCTCGAGCTAAAGCAAGACCTTGTTTTCCAGAAGAACGGTTCCCAATAAAACGTACCGGATCTATAGCTTCTCTGGTGCCACCAGCGGAAATCAATATATTCAAACCTAATAAATCTTCCTTCAAAAAACCTAGCTTCGCTATCTCTTCAATGATCTCCGCGGTTTCCGGGAATCGCCCCTGCCCGAAATCTTTACCGGTGAGTCTTCCAGTTGCGGGTTCCATGACAATAAAGCCACGCTCCCTTAGCGTTTTAACATTTGCAACTGTTGCCGCATTTGCCCACATCCCAGGATGCATCGCAGGTACTACTAACTTAGGTTTCTGGCTAGCTAAGACCACGTTCGTTAGCAAATCTTCCGCCCGCCCAACGGCAAGTCGAGCGATGAGATCGGCGGTAGCTGGTGCGATTACTATTAACTCACTCGTCTGAGCTAACGAAATATGCGGAACACTGGGAATATTTTCCCAAACTTGGGTATAGACCGGTTTTCCTGAAAGCGCTTCCCACGTTGCCCTGCCTACGAAATTTAGAGAAGAGGGTGTAGGCACGACCGTGACGTTGTATCCAGAATCTTGCAAGCGACGAAGCAGTTCGCATGATTTGTATGCGGCAATTCCAGCACCAACCCCTAAAACTATCGCGGGGCCACCATTAGTATCCATCATGGGCGTGGTAGACCGCAGAAAATTAAGCGGTTGGTTCTAAGTTCTCGATAGTTAGCAGACCTTCGTTAATTTCGCGCAGCGCGATTGAAAGTGGCTTCTCGTGTACGTGGGTTTCTACAAGGGGGCCAACATATTCAAGTAAGCCTTCTCCCAGTTGTGAATAATAGGCATTGATTTGGCGGGCGCGCTTGGCGGCGTAGAGCACCAAACTATATTTTGAGCCAGTTTTCTCTAGTAGCTCATCGATAGGCGGATTAGTGATGCCGTCCATGTGTTCCCCTTTACCAACGCTAAATAATAGATTTTTACGAAGATGCTAACTCTATCAGTTGTGAAACCACGCTATCGACAAGAGTATTGACAATCACGAGATCAAATGATGCGGCAGCGGCCAACTCTTCTTGGGCCAACTCCAACCTTTGAGCGCGCCTTTCGGGTGAATCCGACCCCCGCCCTGCAAGGCGAGCCACGAGCTCTTCCCACGAAGGGGGTTCCAGAAATATCAAGAGCGCGCTTGGTAGGCGGACTTTGACTTGTTTAGCACCTGCAATCTCGATCTCCAAGAGGACGTCTCGTCCGCAATTTAAAGCTTCGAGCACTGGCCCTTGCGGCGTTCCATATCGCGCACCAGCGAAGGTGGCCCACTCCAAGAACTCATCGGCGGCTACTCGCCGAGAAAACTCTTGCTCCGTGAGGAAGAAATAATCGACGCCGTCGCGCTCGTGCGATCTTGGTTGGCGCGTTGTTGCCGAGATGCTAACCCAGAAATTACCTTTCTCGCGCAATTTCGATGCAACCGTACTTTTGCCTACCCCGCCCGGACCAGATAAAACAATCAATTTGCCAGGCTTTGTAAAACTAGTAACCACCGCAAATTCTTCTCGTAGCCTTTCGATTTGGTGCTTGCCTAACCCTTGTATTCTACGGGTTGGGGAAATATTTAACCGTTCCATTAGCGTTGCCGAACGGACCCGGCCGACTCCGCTAAAAGATTCAAGTAACTCTTTGACGCGCATCTTGGATATAGCTCGATTTTCAAGAGCCAATTTCAGAACTTCATCGAAATTCAACTGACCCTGCTTCACTTTGGACTTTATTTCGGCGCGTACTTTTCGCGCTTGGGCCGCTTCGAGTAGCGCAGCTCGCCGGGCCGCTTCGCTAATCACCGGTGGTAATCCCATGAAGTAAATCTACCTTCTTAGCCGTCTAATTCAGAATAGAGTCAGATATCTGCGCTGCTCGCTCACGCATCGCGCGCGCGCCTTTCTCCCAATAGCTCGTGATTGGTCGCCCAATAACTAGATAATCGGCGCCTAAGTCAATCGCCTGCCTCGGCTCCATAGTCCGGATCTGATCATCTATGGTGGTTGCGCCCTTTAATCGCACCCCTGGCGTAATAATCACCACGGATTCTCCCACGCGAGCACGGATTGCCGCTATTTCCATGGGCGAACAGATAATGGCCCTTGCTCCGGCGGCGGTAGATAAAGCTGCAAGTTCAACTGCGCTGCCAAGCGCATCGTTTCTAAAACCTATCGCGCTGACATCTTCCTCGGAAAGCGAGGTCAAAATAGTTACCGCTGCAATTTCAATATGAGGCGCAGCTAGCGCAGCAGCCCGCACCATATTTGCTCCACCGCTAGCATGAACGGTAAGAAACTTCGGATTCAAATTCGCGATTGATTCTGTCGCTCTGGCAACGGTCTGAGGAATGTCGTGGAGCTTCAAATCCAGAAAAATATCCGCATCGCTCTCGCTCTTAATCCGTCGGACGCCATCGGATCCAAAAGCGAGAAAGAATTCTAGACCGAGTTTAAAAACAGGAATATATTCTTCTACGCACTTTATCCAAGAGAGCGCAATATCAAAATCAGGAGTATCGACAGCAAGAATAATCGGCGCTTTACTCACTTTCATCTCCAACTTTCTCTTCCCTGTGAGCAAACCCAACTGCGCTATGTAAAGATCTAAATCCCTTCACTTCAAGAAGCGCTTTCAATTCATTTTGGATCTCGATGATTGCTCTTGGATTTCCAAAGCTTGCAGTACCAACCGCAACTCCGCTGGCGCCGGCATAAATCATTTCGAGCGCATCTGCCCCCGTTGAAACTCCACCCATACCAATAATCGGGATGTGTGGCAGGCTTGCATGAACTTGATAGATTGCACGTACTGCTATTGGTCGAATTGCTGGTCCGGATAACCCGCCAGTTTTACCGGCAAGCTGCGGTCGACCGCTTTCAAGATTTATCACCATGCCAAGAACAGTATTTATAAGAGCCAGCGCATCTGCCCCAGCCTCGATGACACCGCGCGCAATAGCTACCAGATCTGTTACATCGGGTGACAACTTCGCGATTATCGGAATTTCTCCACCAATAGTTCTACGCACTCCATCTAATACTCTCCGTGATGCCTCTAGGTCGCACGCGAAAACTAAACCACGGTTTTCAAGATTAGGACAAGAAATATTTACTTCGATAGCGCTAATTCCAGATACCGCTCTTAATTTTCGAGCGAGAGTTGTATATTCCTCAATCGTTTCTCCAGCGATAGAGACGATAATTCGAGCTTTCTCGCCCAGCAGGTATGGAATATCTTTAGCAATAAAGGCGTCAATTCCGGGACCTTGCAGTCCAATGGAATTGAGCATTCCGCTGGGAGTTTCAGCCATCCTTGGAGTCGGGCGACCCAGCCTTGGTTTATTCATAACTGACTTTGTAACAACGGCGCCGATCTCTCTAAGCGCAAAAAATTGCGCCAATTCGCGTCCTGAACTCGCACATCCACTTGCTGTAAAAATTGGCGTCGCAAACCAGGAATTTCCTATCGTGGTCGAGAAATCTACCGCGCTCATGAGTTAACTTTTCCCACTAGATCCCATTGCATAGCGGAGCCATCCATTACGGGCCCGTCTATGCAACTACGTAACATCGCAATAGAGCCATCGGCGTTCTTCACTGGTAGTACGCATGTCATGCAGATACCAACACCACAAGCCATTGATTCTTCAACTGAACATTGATGCACAACATCGGTACCTTCCAAGAGCGCTGAAATTGCCGCCAACATTGGCATCGGGCCGCATGAATAAAGTACTCCTAAATCGGAACCTGCTGCGAGATCTCTAATTGGGTCAGTAACACGACCGGCCGTGCCCATGGATCCATCTTCAGTATAAATGCGTAACACGTTTACCGACCGCTTGCCTTCCATGGGCGCATAAATCTTTGACGCCGTACTTGCTCCAAGTAACATATCTACCCGGCAACCGCGTGCACTTAAAACTTCAGCCAGACCAAAGAGCGGAGCTGAACCGTACCCTCCACCAACAAGGAGAGCATGGACTGGTTCCGTTGGAATTCCAAAGGCGGTTCCCAGAGGAGCAATTAAATCAAGTTTACTTCCTTCTCTCTGTGCGCAAATCCACTTACTTCCTTGGCCAAGAGGGGCGATGATTAGCTCCATTGTGCCACCCGAGACGCGCGAAATTGCAAATGCGCGACGCAATATCATCCGTGATGTTTTTCCTCCGATGGTAATTGCCACGAAATTTCCTGGTTTGCAAAGAACTGCAACTTCACCCAGCGCAATTAGAATTTGATGATACTGGCCAACGCGTTTGTTGCTAACGATTGCAGCTTGCAATTGCTGCGCGTTCTTATTGATTTGCGTCATGAACTCTTTAACCATTCTTGCAGAGAGCGAATGGAAAGTTCATTAGATTGTAGTGAACGAATGCCTTCGACCGCAGCGCAAAAACCCGCAATAGTTGTAATGCAAGGAAGAGATCTTTGAACTGCAGCAGTTCGTATTAACCAACCATCGGCCCGTGTGCCTCGACCAACAGGGGTATTAATCACGAGGTCAATATCGCCAGAATTAATAATTTCCAAAATCGTTTTCTCGCCTAACGGCCCAGTTCCTTGCGAATTCTTCCGTACCACCGTGGTAGCTACCCCATGGGAAGCTAAATATTCGCTAGTGCCTTGGGTTGCCATAACCTTAAAACCTAGCTCAACCAGTCCACGCGTTGGCTCTACGCCAGAACTCTTATCTTTATCGGCGAGGGAGATAAAAACAACGCCTGATTTTGGCAGCGATCCAAAGGCAGCGATCTGGCTCTTGGCATAACTCTGCCCAAAATTCGAAGAGATTCCCATGACTTCACCGGTAGAACGCATTTCAGGTCCGAGCAGAGCATCTACTCCGCGCCCATCACTTCTTCTAAAACGATTCCACGGTAATACCGCTTCTTTTACCGAAATTCCATGAGCCACTCCATCGCCAGTACTAGGCAACAAACCTTCTAAACGCAATTCGGCAATCGTCGAACCTACTGCAATACGCGCAGCAGCTTTTGCTAATGAAACTCCGGTGGCTTTACTAACGAAAGGTACGGTCCGAGAAGCACGTGGGTTGGCTTCCAATACGTAAAGAATTTCTTGCGATATGGCAAACTGGATATTGATTAACCCTCTAACACCGACACCGGCGGCTATCTTTAGCGTTGCCAATCTAATCTCTTCCAATTGTTGGCTAGTGATCGTCATGGATGGCAGAACACATGCGCTGTCGCCTGAATGTATTCCTGCTTCTTCAATATGTTCCATCACTCCACCGAGGAAGAGTTCTGCTCCGTCATAGAGAGCATCGACATCAATTTCTATCGCGCTATCTAAGAAACGATCTACCAGAACCGGATAATCAGGTGTGATATCAGTTGCTCGAGTTATGAATCCAGCTAGCGTGGCATCGTCATAAACAATTTCCATGCCACGTCCACCAAGAACGAAGGAGGGGCGAACCAGAACCGGATAACCGATTCTCATCGCAATCTTTTGAGCTTCTAATTGCGAAGCAGCCATCCCAAACTCGGGTGCGGTTAAACCTTGTTCCTTAAGAATTTCTCCGAAAGCGCCCCGTTCTTCCGCAGTATTTATGGCTTCTGGACTCGTACCAAGAATCGTTACTCCGGCAGCTTTTAGCCCAGCAGCCAAACCAAGTGGGGTTTGGCCACCTAACTGGGTTATTACTCCTAAAAGTGGGCCAGCCAAAGTTTCGGCATGAACTACTTCCAAAACGTCCTCCAGGGTAAGCGGTTCAAAATAGAGACGGCTGCTTGTGTCGTAATCGGTTGAAACAGTTTCAGGATTGCAATTAATCATGATCGTTTCGAACCCCGCGTCACGCAAAGCAAAAGATGCATGTACGCACGAATAATCAAATTCGATTCCTTGACCAATACGATTTGGCCCACTTCCTAAAATAATCACTGCAGGTTTGGTGCGGGCTTTAACTTCACTCTCTTCTTCATAACTCGAGTAGTGATATGGCGTAAATGCTTCGAATTCCGCTGCGCAAGTATCGATAGTTTTATATACCGGGCGAATACCTAAATCATGACGAGTTGAGCGCACGGTGAGCTCCTCTATTCCGCGCAAAGCTGCTATTTGTGCATCAGAAAAACCGGCGTTCTTGGCAAATTTGAGAAGGTGAAAAGTTAACTCACTAGGTTCGCCAATTTTTCTGGCAATCTCATTGATCGTCGCGATTTCATTCAAGAACCATGGATCAATTTTAGTAGCAGCGAAAACTTGATCGACCCTAGCTCCAGCCCACATAGCAAGTTGCACTTGCTGCAATCTATACTCGGTTGGAACGCTCATACTCTGCAAAAGAGCGGGTAAATCGATTTCAGAGACGTTAGCAGGCCAAGTGAAAAGAGCTTCTTTCCGTTCTAAAGAACGGAGCGCTTTCAAAAGAGCTTCACCGAAAGATCGCCCGATTGCCATAGCTTCGCCAACGCTCTTCATGGTGGTCGTTAACTTTGGATCCGCATCAGGAAATTTCTCGAAAGTAAAACGTGGCACTTTAACTACTACGTAATCCAAAGTAGGTTCGAATGATGCCGGTGTAACTCGGGTAATATCATTCTGTATCTCATCGAGCGAGTAACCAAGAGCTAATTTCGTCGCTATTTTTGCGATTGGGAACCCAGTGGCTTTAGAAGCCATAGCGCTTGAACGCGAAACTCGTGGATTCATTTCAACAACGATGATGCGACCATCGCGCGGATTAACGGCAAATTGAATATTACAACCGCCTGTGGCAACGCCCACTTCTCGGATAATTTTAATGGAGAGATCTCGCAATTTCTGATATTCAACATCAGTTAGCGTCATTACTGGAGCTACCGTGATTGAATCTCCGGTATGGACACCCATTGGATCAAGATTTTCAATACTGCATACGATAACAACATTATCTTTATAATCGCGCATTACCTCCAGTTCGTACTCTTTCCATCCAATAATTGATTCTTCGATCAGAACCTCTGAAGTTGGGCTGTGCGCAAGGCCTGTTCCCGCAATCTGGCGCAACTCATTCTCATCGAATGCGATACCAGATCCAAGACCACCCATCGTGAATGAAGGGCGAACTACGACTGGGTAACCCAGAGCGAGAACCGCGGTTCGGACTTCATCAATGGTGTGGCAAATTACAGATTTAGCTGATTCTCCCCCAATTTTTTCAACAATTGCTTTAAAGAGTGCGCGATTTTCGCCACGTTCAATAGCGTCAACATCTGCTCCAATAAGTCGTACGCCATATTTCGCGAGAATTCCAGCTTTATAAAGACCAATCGCCGCATTGAGCGCAGTTTGACCACCTAGAGTTGCCAGAATTGCATCAGGCTTTTCTTTGATTAAAATTTGTTCAATAATTTCTGACGTTATCGGTTCGATATATGTTGCATCAGCAAACTCTGGGTCCGTCATGATTGTCGCAGGATTGGAATTAATTAAAATGACGCGAATTCCTTCGGCGCGAAGAACACGGCAAGCTTGGGTTCCAGAATAATCAAATTCGCATGCTTGTCCGATGACGATTGGACCACTTCCGATAACCAGTACGCTTTTGATAGTTGGATCTTTTGGCATTAAAGTGATGCCTTTCCAGAATATTTGTTCATCATCTCGAAGAAACGATCAAAGAGATAAGCAGCATCATGTGGGCCAGCTGCAGCTTCTGGGTGATACTGAACGCTAAATGCACCTTGTTCAAGGAGTTGCAAGCCTTCTACCACGCCATCGTTAAGGCTGAGATGTGTTACTTCGCCCGCTCCAAAAGGCGTAGCAAAAACCCCTTCCGTTGGCGCGCTAACTGCAAATCCATGGTTATGTGCAGTGATCTCTACTTTCCCACTCTTTCTATCAATAACGGGATGATTAATTCCACGGTGACCGAACTGCAATTTATAGGTTTCGAAACCAAGAGCGCGTCCGAGAATTTGATGACCGAAACAAATACCGAAAATCGGAATTTTTACGGTTAGTAAAGCGCGAACTAACTCAACTACTTCATCCATAGTTGATGGATCACCTGGTCCGTTCGAAATGAAAACTCCGCCCGGGTCTATCGCCCTAACTTCATCAAAAGTGACGTGGTAAGGCAATACATGAACTTCCCCGCCACGGTGGGCCAGCGCACGAGGCGTTGCGCTCTTTATTCCTAAATCTATCGCTGCCACAGTGAACTTTTTTCTCCCAACCGATGGAATCACATATGGTTGCCGAGTTGAAACATCGGGAACAAGAAATGCACCAGACATTGACGCTGACTTGCGAACCTGCTCCACCATTTCGTCGCGAGTCAATGAGAGGTGAGAGAAAATACCAACTCGCATTGCTCCTCGATCACGTAAGTGTCTAGTAATGGCTCGGGTATCGACGCCTTTAATACCGACTACATTTTGCGCAATTAATTGCGCTTCCAAACCATTTTCACTGCGCCAGTTGGAAGTAACGCGCGCAGGGTTACGGACAACAAAACCCGCAACCCAGATCCGTTTAGATTCCTCATCTTCGCTATTAACGCCGGTATTGCCAATGTGAGGTGCCGTCATAACAACAACCTGTTTATGGTATGACGGATCAGTTAACGTCTCTTGATATCCGGTCATACCAGTTTGAAATACCGCTTCCCCAAAAGTGGATCCCGTTGCTGCCCACGATTCTCCTTCAAAAATGCGACCATCATCTAGTACAAAGAATGCGGAACTCACTTAAGCTCCTAAGTCCGTAAGTTCTGAGTTCATGAGGGTCGCTCGACCTTGGAAAAAAGTATGAGTTACTACCGCTGGTAAATCCATACCGTGGAATGGCGTATTTTTACTCCTTGAAGCCAGTAGATCCCTATCTACTTGCCAAGAAACATTGGGATTAACAACAGTTAAATTCGCAGGACCACCAACTTCAATTGGTCTTCCGTGGTTCTGATAAAACCCTATCTCCGCTGGCTTGATAGACATGCGATCAACTAGCTGCGACCATGTCATTAACTTACTTTCAATCATAGTTTTTACGACGATTGATAACGCTGTTTCTAAACCAAGCATCCCGAAAGCAGCCTCCTGCCATTCGCACTCTTTGGTTTCTTGCGCATGTGGGGCGTGATCGGTTGCAACGATGTCAATGATTCCCTCAGCTAGCCCTTCGCGCAGAGCCATAACATCTCGTTGGGTGCGTAGCGGTGGGTTAACTTTATAGATAGGGTCATAGGCCTTCGCGCAACTATCTGTTAATAGCAGGTGATGTGGAGTTACTTCGGCGGTAACTTGAATACCGCGAGCTTTAGCCCAACGAATTATTTCAACTCCACCTGCTGTCGTAACATGACAAATATGTAAGCGTGATTGCACGTGATCTGCCAGAAGTACATCTCGCGCGATGATCGCTTCCTCTGCGATGGCAGGCCAACCTTTCAAACCTAACTTCGAGGAGATAACACCTTCATTCATTTGCGCACCTAGCGTTAAGCGAGGTTCTTGCGCATGTTGAGCTATGACTCCACCAAATTTCTTAACATACTCAAGGGCGCGACGCATTACCAACGGATCATCTACGCAATTGCCATCATCACTGAAGATTCGCACCCGGGCGGCAGAATCAGCCATCGCACCAATTTCTGCAAGTTTCGCACCCGCTAAGCCTTGGGTAACCGCACCGACCGGAAAGACATCACAGATACCAGCGGCTTGACCTAAACGGTAAACTTGCTCAACCACTCCAGCAGTATCCGCAACGGGCGAAGTGTTTGCCATAGCCGAAAGCGCAGTAAAACCACCTTTAGCTCCAGCTTTACACCCTGACAATACGGTCTCAGCATCTTCTTTACCTGGTTCGCGTAGATGCGTATGCAAGTCAACTAAACCAGGTAAAAGGATAGAGTTTGAAATATCAATAATTTCCGCTTGGTCGGCCGGTAAATTTTTTCCAATGCCTGTTATTTTTCCTGCCGCAATCAATACATCGTTCTCTGTTCCATCTGCCAACGTTGCTCCTACCAGCAAATAACTTCTCATGCGCCTACTCCTTGGCCTTCGCCACCGGCGAGCAATAAATAGAGGATGGCCATGCGAACACTGACGCCATTACTTACTTGTTCAACTATGACAGAGCGTGCACTATCTGCAACTTCGGCGGTAATTTCTAAACCACGATTCATTGGTCCAGGGTGCATAATAATTGATTCTTCTTTCATTGCGTTTAGGCGATCGCGGTTTAGCCCAAAATAACGGGAGTACTCGCGCGCATTTGGAAAATAGAAATCGCTCATTCTCTCTTGTTGAACGCGGAGCATCATTACCACATCAACTTCTGGTATTACCGAATCAAAATCGTAGGAAATTTCAACCGGCCACTCCTCCACTCCGACTGGCAACAACGTCGGCGGTGCCACGAGAAACACATGCGCACCGAGCAAAGAGAGTAAAAGTACATTTGATCTGGCAACTCGCGAGTGCAATACATCGCCAACGATTGCCACTTTTAAGCCCATCAAGTCAGGTGCGCCTTTTCTCAAATGCTTTCGTATCGTGAAAGCATCCAGCAGAGCTTGGCTGGGATGCTCGTGCGTACCATCACCGGCATTAATAACACTTCCAGACATCCATTGCGAATCTGCTAAACGTTGAGCAGCCCCCGATGCCGGATGTCGAATAACAACCGCGTCTGCCCCCATTGCCTGCAAAGTTAGAGCCGTATCTTTGAGCGATTCTCCTTTACTCAGACTCGACCCTTTAGCTGAAAAATTTATAACATCGGCCGAAAGTCTCTTCGCGGCAGCTTCAAATGAAATACGTGTGCGAGTTGAATCTTCAGCGAAGAGATTCACTATTGTTCGGCCTCTCAGCGTCGGCAGTTTTTTCATTGGTCCATCGCTGGCCCTGGCAAGTGTGGTGGCAGTATCCAAAATGAGAATGGCTTCCGCCTTGGATATATCCGCGATTGAAAGGAGGTGGCGCACGTTAAATGACCGCCCCTTCTTCAATAGAGACTTCATCTTTGCCATCTGATTCACTTAAATACACTTTAACGACTTGGCTAGTTGATGTTGGAAGATTCTTACCTACATAATCGGCGCGAATAGGTAGTTCGCGATGGCCACGATCAACAAGTACCGCCAGTTGTACTGTTTTAGGTCGACCAATCTCCCCGAGAGCATCAAGGGCTGCCCGAATCGTTCGTCCCGAAAAGAGAACATCATCAACCAAAATAACGTTTCGCCCCTCAATCCCTTCCCTCGGAATGATGGTTGGCGAGAGCGCACGTGGCGGCCGTGAACGCAAATCATCGCGGTGCAGAGTGATATCTAACGTTCCTACAGCTGGAACTTCATTTGAGAGAGCGGAGATAATGGAGGCGATTCGATATCCCAGATGTGCGCCTCGAGTTGGTATTCCGAGGATGGTAATTGAGTTAATCGCAATATTGGCTTCCAGAATTTCGTGGGAAATACGAGTCAACGCACGAGTAATCTCTTGTGCAGTCAGGGCAACGCTCATATAAATCTCCTTCCCCGCCTCACAGGACGGGTCTTTAAAGGATGCAGGGGCGAGTATAGCATGTGGATAAAGCAGAGCCGTGACCCACGCGCGAGTTACTCTGCCATCATGGATATAGATTCCAAAGGCGTAGGTCACTCCATTCGACGAATCCGCAAAGGGCGAGGCTTCACCCTTGCCAAAGTTGAAAGACTCTCGCGGGGAGAGATTAAAGCTTGTGTACTTGGCTCATATGAACGTGGCAGCCGAGCTCTAACAATTGGACGCGCAATCGAGATTGCCGATTTCTTCAAAGTTCCACTCGCGCATCTGCTAGACCTCTCAGAACCCACGCCAGCTTGCACACACGGTTTCTCCTTGATCTTCGATCTACGGGTAGTCAACGAAAAATCCACCCTGGCGCCAGTGAAGAATTTTCTAGGACAGATCATTAAAACACGGAATGACTTCAACGGCGAAGTAATCTCGCTACGAAAATCAGATCTAGAAGTTCTAGCGCTTATGCTAAATACCGGAAAAGAGAAGTTAATTGCCGAACTGCTCCGTGAGAAAGTTTTACTTCAAAGCTTTAAATAGAAATACTTTCCTTAATTGAACTGATTCGCCCTAACACGCCATGCACGTAAGAGGCGGACTCATCCGTTGAGAGAGAGCGAGCTAACCCTAAGGCTTCATCTATCGCCACGGCATCGGGAACTTCCTCACGCCAAAGAATTTCGTAGATTGCTAACCGCAAAATGTTACGATCAACTCTTGGCATGCGGTCCATATCCCAACCTTGTGCATAGGTAGAAATTAATTCATCAATCTTGCGGCGGTGCTCTCCGACTCCAGCAATTAAGACTTTCGTATATTCACGCGTTGGTCTGGCGTCTGGGCCTTCTTCTTGAATATCTCTACTTTGCAAAATATCTAACGGGTTAATTCCACGGATATCTGCCTCAAAGAGAATATCCAGCGTTTGTTTTCTCGCTTTGCTCCGGGCGGACACTAGTTTGCGCGACCTAAATACGATCCATCTCTAGTATCAACTAAAACTTTCTCGTCTTGTTTAATGAACAATGGAACTTGAATTTGAATTCCGGTCTCAAGCGTGGCTGGTTTAGTTCCACCAGATGAACGATCACCTTGGATGCCGGGTTCGGTATAGGTAATAGTCAGAACAACTGAAGCTGGAAGTTCAAGATAGAGCGGGCTGCCTTCGTGGACCGCAACTACTGCTTCGGTGTTTTCCAGCATGTAGTTAGCGGCATCGGCAACGACTGCCGCCGATATATTCATTTGATCGAATGTTTTAGAGTCCATAAAAACAAAATCTGCGCCGTCCTTATACAAAAATTGCATTTCCCGTTTCTCCAAGATCGCGATTTCAATCTTGATGCCCGCGTTGAAAGTTCTTTCCACAACTTTTCCGCTTAATACAGATCTGAGTTTAGTCCGCACGAAAGCAGGACCTTTTCCTGGCTTAACATGTTGGAATTCGACAACGGTCCAAAGCTGCCCATCGATACGTAGAGTCATACCGTTTTTTAAATCGTTCGTTGACGCCACAATAAACTCCACTCAATAGCGCTACCAATCTCGATAGGCAACGGCTAAGGATAGCCGTTGAAACGAGCGGAAAAGAACGTGGCTTTATTTACTTCGCGGAAGCAAATTTCTTAGCGCATGCAACGCTAAAACATAAGAATTTGGCCCAAAACCAGCAATTGTTCCATTAGCGACTCCAGAAATAACGGAAGTATGGCGGAACTCTTCCCGCGAGAGTGGGTTCGATAGATGCACTTCAATTAGTGGTGCTTTAACCATCTCGGCAGCATCGCGTATCGCGTACGAATAATGTGTAAATGCGGCGGGATTAATTATGACGGGAATATTGCCATCGGCGCTTTCATGTAGCCATCCGATAAGCGTTGCCTCATCATCGCTTTGCCGTATATCAGCATCAAATCCAAGTTCCGTTGCCGCGATTTTTACAAAGTTAACCAATTCGGCGTAATTGAAATCGCCATAAATCGAAGAATCTCGCATATCCAAACGTGCCAGATTCGGGCCGTTAAGAATTAGAATCTTCATGAACTTATCTTCTCATACGCCGCAGTGAGTTGTTTGATCGAAACGTTCTCAAAGCGTTCTGTCTTTCCTAAGCCGGCCAAAATTACGAATCTAATTGAATTTCCCCGAACTTTCTTATCAAGTGAAATGAGAGGAAGAAGACGATCCCAAGCAGATTTCGGATAAGAAACCGGCAGACCAATAGCGGACAAAATATCGCGGTGTTCGCTCACTTCCTGCGAACTCAATGACCCATGCGCAAAAGCTAACTCTGCCGCAAAAACCATACCTATCGCCACAGCTTCCCCGTGGCGTACTTTGAAATCAGAGGCGACTTCAATTGCATGCGCGAGAGTGTGACCATAATTGAGCACTTCGCGAGCAAATGACTCTTTGAAATCTACCGTGACAACATCTGCTTTGACTTGCACTGCACGACGGACGAGTTCAATAACCAATTCGTTATTATTACGAATCTCCACCACACTTTTATGGGCGATTAAATCCAAAATCGTCAAATCTTCAATAAAACCACACTTGACTACTTCAGCTAAACCTGCAGAGAAATCTCGATCCGATAGCGTTTCTAACCACTTCGTATCAATGATCACTTTGGTAGGTGAGTGGAAAGCGCCAATTAAATTCTTACCATAAGCGCAATTAATTCCAGTCTTACCTCCAATCGACGCATCAACCATTCCAGCAAGACTGGTCGGAATTGCGATCCAATCGACACCTCTTAACCAAGAAGCTGCCGCAAACCCAGCAACATCGGTGAGTGCTCCCCCGCCAATTCCAACCACAATATCTGATCGAGTGAATCCAGTGGCTCCTAGCCAATCCCACAATTTGGCAAGAGTTGCCACGTTCTTACCAGCTTCGCCATCCGGAATTTCAAAGATATATAAATCAGTACCTACCGAAGTTATCTCGCCGATATATTTCTTCATCGTTGGCGTGGTTATTAACGCGGCACGAGTTCGTCCAACCAATGAAGTTGCTAACTCTTGCCTCCAATCTGCGCCGATGCAAACCTCATATCTCCGTTCGGATTCGATAGTAATTTTCTTCATGCGCAAACTTTCAAAACTTCGACCACTACTTCTTCTTTGGATAATCCATCAACGGTGATAATCGTGTCAGCTAGCGATTCATAAACTGGGCGGCGAAGATCTAACAAACTCTGCCATTGTGCACCTGCATTGCCTAGCAGTAATGGGCGAGGAACGCGATTAAAGCCAATGCGAGGCGTAACCGTGGATAAAGAGATTTTCAAAAAAATGATTGGGGCGGTTACGTTTTTCAATAAACCTTGAGCTATCTCTGAAATGGGTGCTCCTCCACCCAACGCCAGAACACAGTTATTTTCACAAGCAATGACTTGTTCCAGAGTTTGAAGTTCAACTTTGCGAAAATACGCTTCACCTTTATCTATGAATAGATCCGAAATTGTTGATTTCTCGCTGGCTTCGATAAGAAGATCTGTATCGCAAAATTGAAGCCGTAGCCGCTTTGCAACTAGCCGTCCAATTGTTGACTTACCGGCGCCTGGTGGCCCAATCAGAATCACTTTTGGCATCGCAGCGTTCTTACTTGAAATTCAGATTTTGCATATATGAAAGATAATTCCGGCGGGTTTCAGCAACGCTATCCCCACCGAATTTCTCTAGCACCAATTGCGCTAGCACAAGGGCTGCCATCGCTTCGGCAACAACTCCGGCAGCTGGAACTGCACATACATCTGACCGTTGATTGATTGCTTTGGCACCCCTGCCGCTTGCGACATCGATTGTGTCCAAAGCTCTAGGCAGAGTAGAAATAGGTTTCATCGCTACCCGAACCCGTAAAATTTCTCCGTTTGACATTCCACCTTCAACTCCGCCGGCGCGATCACTGCGCCGAACAATTTTTCCACTTCCATCTTTCTCGATTTCATCATGGGCTACTGAACCACGACGGGTTGCGCTCAAAAATCCGTCACCAAATTCAACGCCTTTAATCGCCTGAATACTCATCATGGCTCCGGCCATTCGCCCATCAATCCGTTTATCCCAATGTGTATATGAACCTAGCCCAGGTGGTAAATCAAAAACTAAAACTTCAATGACTCCACCAAGAGTATCTCCATCACGATGTGCGCTCTGGATCTCTTCAATCATTTTGGCGCTGGTGGAGCTATCAGCGCAGCGAATTGGATCTTGATCAATTCGATCTAAATCCATTTTCGAAGGCAACTCTCGCCCTTCTGGGACCCGAATGGAACCTATTGATAATACGTGGCTCAAAATTGTGACTCCAACGCTCTGCTCTAAGAAGCTACGAGCGACCGCACCGAGCGCGACCCGCATTGCAGTTTCACGAGCGCTGGCTCGTTCTAGAATTGGCCTCGCATCGTCAAAACCATATTTCTGCATTCCAGCTAAATCTGCGTGTCCCGGCCGCGGACGAGTAAGTGGTGCGTTACGGGCTAAATTAGCAATCTCAGCGGCTGGCACTGGGTCAGCCGACATCACTTTCTCCCACTTTAGCCATTCGGAATTCTCAATCTGAATTGCAATTGGTCCGCCTTGTGTTACTCCCAATCTAACTCCACCGAGAATTGAAACTTTATCGACCTCGAAACTTTGCCTGGCCCCTCGTCCAAAACCTAAACGTCTCCGCGCCAAATGGCGATCTATATCGGCGGTTCTGATTGAAAGGCCAGCGGGGATACCTTCGATAATCCCCGTTAAAGCAGGACCATGGGATTCACCAGCTGTTAGCCAACGCATGTAGGTATTGTGGCAGAAAGTGATCCCTTGGCGTGCGCAAATAGATGGCTATTGCGGCAAGTGGCTTAGGCCTTCATCTCGCAGAATTGAGAACATTCCTTCTTTTTCAAAGCTAACACCTGAAAATATCTCTATCTGATCCATCGCTTGATTAACCAAGAGATCTAAGCCGTCAATTACCGCAAGGCCTCGTGCTCTCCATCTTTTCACTAGCGCGCTTGGCCATGGGTTATATAGAACTTCAAAGAGAGTTGCCGCCACGCCCCCATCGATCAACAACGAATCGGCAGCTCCAGCAGGCGTTGTGTTTATGACTACTTTGCTCGAAAGAAAATGAGTTGTATCGCCCCAAGGGACGAATTCAACCTCTGATTCGGAAATCGCGTTCCTCATGCTCACTTCTCGCGCAACGCTCCTACTCATCACTCGGATTCGCCCAACCGCGCCATCGCAAGCAACGGCGGCGGCGCGAGCAGTTGCCCCTGCTCCAATAATAAAAATCTCGTCGCTCCTAATGAATCCAATCGATTGCAAGGATCTCTTTACGCCAGAAACATCGGTGGAAGTTCCGGCCCACTTGCCATCCACTTTATACATAGTGTTCGCACTATGGGCGCGCAGCGCAACATCGCTCACCGAATCGAGCAGGTCAAAGACTTCTTCTTTCAACGGCATAGTTAACGAAAAACCAGTCCAATCAGCGGGTAACTGGGCCAGAAAGGAAGCCAATTCCCCAGATTTAACTTCGATACCAACGTAGCTCGCACTCAAACCTAACTCTAAATAGGCGCGCTTATGTAAAGCCGGCGATAATGAATGCGAAATTGGCGAACCTAGCACAGCGGCCTTAATCATTTGCGCACCTCGAATACGCCAGCCTTTCGATTCTTTATATATAGTTTTTTCCAAGCAAGAAACTCATCATGTGAGCGAGTAAATCGGGTATCACTCGGCGCTACGGTAATGAAATATATCCAGTCGCCTTCTTCTGGACTAAGGGCCGCTTCCATCGCTTTACTTCCAGGGCTACCTATCGGGCCGGGCGGCAATCCATATTTTCTATAGGTGTTGTAAGGCGACTTTATCAAGGTGGAGTTCGTACTTAGGAAAAGTTCTCCGCGCGATTTCTTAACGAACTGTACTGTTGCATCTAACTGTAGCGGCATGTCGATAGCTAATCGGTTCCGTATCACCTGCGAGATTTTCGCAAAATCACCGACATCGCCTTCAGCTTGAATCATCGAAGCAATGGTTAAGAGTTCAAGGGCGGTAAAGTTTTCATCGCCTTTCAAAATATTTTGAGCACTCTTCTCAACTAAAAATCGGTCAATCATGCTTTGCAGGGCAGCAGTGGCACTTATCCCCTTAATGAAACTGTACTGCGCTGGGAAAAGGAGACCTTCCACATCGCTAAAGCCCGTCGGAAGCGAAACTTTTTTGAGGGCGTTTGAAACTTCTGATTTTGTAAATCCGAAAGCGAGAAGAGAGGAAATGACCTCACTTTTCCATGCACCCTCAGCAACTATTACTAAATTCGGAATCCGCTTAGCATCTAGCAACTGCGCCAGCGCTTGGCGAGCGGATATTTTTAGATCGAGAGTATGAATACCAGGGGCAATTTTATTAGCGCGTGGATCAGCCACTGCTAAACGGAAAAAAGCGGTAGCTGATGCAATCACGCCCTTTGCAAAGAGTTCCGAGGCAATTTCAGAACCAGACATCCCGGAGGATATTTCGATCGATGTTGTTGGCGCGCGCGCAGTAAGAGTTGAGGTTGGATAATCAAGCGGTGAAACGATTCTACTTCTAAGAAGGTGTACTCCCAGCGTCAAAACCGCTATTAAGAAGAGCGCAAGGCAAACTCGGATAACTGGTAATCGCAAGTATTTCATTTGGGTTTATCCATTGAGATCCCTTGTTCAAGTATGGCGATGGCCGCAGCCATGTCGATAAGGTCTTTCATTTGACGAGAGCTCTTTCCTGCTTCGCGTAATTTGCGAGTGGCAGAGACTGTAGTCAATCGCTCGTCTATGAAAGTTACCGCAACGTTAAATCTTTCACGGAGAATTGCAGCAAATTTCTCTGCTTTCGCCGCAGATTGACTCATGGATCCACTTAAATGCGATGGTCTTCCTACATAGACGCGCACCACTTCATACTCTGCTAATAGCGCGCCAATATCAATCCACAAGTTCTTGTCGCTGCTCTTTAAAGTTGTAAGTGGCGAAGCAAGAATTCCCTCTGGATCACAGAGTGCAACACCGATTCGCACATCTCCGTAATCAAAGGCCATCCGTCGCCCAAAAGCCATACAGAGTTAACCTGCCAAAGCTTTTGAAATAGCCGTGAGCGCAGCTATTGCGCGATCGCTATGAATCCCGCCGCCCTGCGCGAAATCATCTTTTCCGCCGCCGCCGCCGCCGAGAACGGCAGATCCGATTTTTACTAGCGCGCCAGCTTTGAAACCAGCGCTGCGCGCGCTATCGCTACAAGCAACCACTAAAACTGGCTTACCATCATTAACGCTAATTAGCGCAGCGATTGATTGTGGCGCGCGAGCGCGTAAATCGAGAGCTATCTTACGTAAATCTTCAACCGAGATGCCATCGGCTAATTGCGCAGAAAAAAGCGTCGTTCCGTTAATTACTTTCGCGCTGCGCGCAAGATCCCCCAATTGCGACATTGCCTGCGCCGAACGAAATGCGGCCAACTCCTTTTCGATCTCCTTCATCTTTGAGAGCAGACCAGAGATACGCTCAGGTAACTCTTCGCTCCGTGAACCTTTAATCAAATCAGTCAAAGAATTAAGTAGTAAGTGTTCGCGTGCTAAGAATTGGTAAGCATCAACCCCAACCAGGGCTTCAACGCGCCGCACACCGGCGCCAATTGAAAACTCACTTAAAAGTTTAACGGTTCCTAGTTGACCAGAACGGCTGACATGGGTTCCACCGCAAAGTTCACGTGCCCAATCTCCTACGCTAACGACTCGAACTTCCTCGCCATACTTCTCTCCGAAAAGTGCCATCGCGCCAATCTCTTTTGCTTGCGCTTGCGTCATAACTTCAGCGCGAACTTCTAGATTATCAAGCAACAAAGTATTTACGCGCGACTCGACTTCACTTAAAACGCTCTGCGATATTGCCCCGGTTGCCGGAAAATCAAAACGGAATCTACCTGGCGAATTCTCAGAGCCAGCTTGTGTCGCGGTTTCACCTAAAATTTCCCGGAAAGCTTTATGGACCATGTGGGTAGCAGTATGTGCTCGAGAAATCGCATTTCGACGTTCAATATCAATGGTTGCCAATGCTTCTTTGCCAACTTCAAGAGTTCCGCGAGTAACTACACCGCGGTGAATATAGATTCCTGGAACTGGAGTTTGCACATCGTCAATCTCAATTATTGACCCATCGCGGAGAGTAATAACCCCGCCATCTGCTAATTGGCCCCCTGCCTCGGAGTAAAAGGGTGTTCGGTTAAGAACAACTTCTACCTCCATCCCTTCGGTTGCACTTTGGATGTTAGATCCATCCAAAACAATGGCTAGGAGTTGAACTTCACTTTCGATCTGCGTGTAACCAACAAATTCATTCTGCCCTGATCTATCAGCGATTGCCCGATAAACCGATAGATCGCTCTGTCCGCTCTTCTTCGCACGAGAATCTGCTCTGGCGCGATCTCTCTGTTCTTTCATTAACCGTTTGAACCCGTCGGCATCTACTTCCAGGCCTTCTTCACGGGCCATTTCCAGCGTTAAGTCAAAAGGAAAACCGTATGTGTCATGAAGTTTAAATACTTCTTCACCCATTAGTACCTTGCTTTTACTCTTCTTTAACGCGGCGCTTGCGACATCGAAAATTTGCGTGCCACTCTTTAGCGTCGCCAAGAAACTTTCCTCTTCCCAAACGCTCACCGAAAGAATACGGCTCGCCCCAGCAATAAGTTCAGGATATTGAGGCCCCATGGCCGCTATCGCTGCGCTAGTAAGTTCCGACATAACTGGATCCATTGAGCCCAATAAACGCATATTACGGATAGTGCGTCGCATCATACGGCGCAGAACATATCCGCGACCCTCATTACCGGGTGTAACCCCATCGCCAATGAGCATCACAGAAGTTATGGCGTGATCTGCAACTACCCTGAGGGAAACATCGCTCTTTTCATTTGCGCCGTATTTCACGCCAGTCAATTGCGATGCGATAGCAAGAACTCGCATCGTCGTATCAATTTCATAGATATTGTCAACACCTTGCAAGAGCGCAGCAGTCCGTTCCAGGCCTAAACCTGTATCAATACTCTTGGCTGGAAGTTCGCCCAAGATTGGAAAGCCATCTTTACCGCCACCGGCGCCGCGTTCATTCTGCATGAAGACTAAATTCCAAATCTCCAAGTAGCGATCCTCATCTACAACAGGGCCGCCCTCCTGGCCGTATTCCGCTCCTCTATCGTAATAAATTTCAGAACATGGACCACAAGGCCCAGGAACGCCCATTGACCAAAAATTATCTTCCATTCCGCGACGTTGGATACGTTCTAACGGCACTCCAATATTCTTATTCCAAATTTGCGCCGCTTCATCATCGCTATGAAAAACGGTGACCCATAACCGGTCCTCAGAGAGACCGAAACCACCATCGCTAATTGGCTTAGTTAATAACTCCCACGCCAGAGCGATAGCACCCTCTTTGAAGTAATCGCCAAATGAGAAGTTTCCGCACATTTGAAAAAATGAAGCATGTCGGGTGGTTTTTCCAACTTCGTCAATATCTAAAGTTCGTACACATTTTTGTACCGAAGTAGCGCGCTTATATGGTGGCGTGATCTCGCCTAAAAAGTACGGTTTAAATGGAACCATTCCAGCATTTACGAGCAGGAGATTTGGATCATCGGCGATCAGTGAGGCCGAAGGTACAACAGTATGGTCTAAACCTTGCGAGTTTTCTGACTCAAAAAAACGCAGCCAACGTGAACGTATCTCGGCGGATTCCACTTCTTAAAATCACTCAGCCTTCTTCTTCTTTTTGGCGCGAGCTTTGCTCATTTGGGCTGCGCTTAATAGCGCACCCGCAACTTTGATGGCTACTCCGCGTTTATCCAAAAACGAGGAGGCTGTCTCTGTTATTCGAGTAGAAAAATCTTCAACGTTCTTAGAAATCTTATTTAAACTATGTAGCGGACCATTGATTAAAGTAACGCTCGTGTGAACTTCCTCGAGCAAAGGAGCGGCTTCCGCCACCAGAACCTTTAAAGAAAGTTTGGCTTCGTCAATAAAGCGAGCGACGCGGATAACTGCATAACCAATGGCGAAGGCAATGACCAGAAGAGAGCATGCTGCAATGATTGTAGCTATTCCACCAGGATCCATTTAGATTACTTCCTTTCGCGTGAGGCGATAATGAGGCTAGCCTACCCGACCAAGAACGCAGGAAGTGGAATATTTGGTTTTTCATCTCCTTGATGAGCGACCCCCGTCCGTGATAGACATTGTGACAGCCCCTCCTTGGCCCACCTAATGAAAAGGAGAGAAAGCTTCTAAATCTTTTTTTATTTCTAACGGAAGAGATAAAACTCAACCTGAAGATCGCACTCATTCCAATATTTATCGCCACCAGTTAGGGGCAGACCAAGTCGCTCGGCTACCGCGATGCATAGTCCATCCCCAAGGGAGAGCGAGCTATCTTCTTTACTCTTTCGTTTCTTACGAGAAATAGTGATGAGCTCAGCTGCACGAAGAGAATCTATGGGCAATATGGGTTCGATGGATACGCCCACGCTTTCGAGGTCTTGCAGTATTTGAGCCGGTGGTGTTTTTAGACCTTTCTCTCCTGCACGATAGAGGACTTCAACAATCACGGAGACCGGAGCAATGGCAAGGTCAAGAATTTTATTTATGGTATTGCCACCGCGCTCGTTGAGCAGCCATGCCAAAAGAGCGGATGCATCTACAACAATTTTTTCACTGTGCAAATCAGCGCCCCAGGCGTTTCAGTAAAAGAGCTCCCACCGCATCTGCGGCTTCCTCCGAAGTGGCCTGAGATCTCCTCGTGAAGCTACTCTCTGATATTTTATTATCCTCATTACGCATTTGCCTCACATCCTTGATGGTGTCCAAACCGGTAGGCGTTGGGGCGCTAGCCCAGACTCTTTTTGTAATCGCCTCTCTTGTTTCAATCACGATTCGTCCTTCCCCCTCCACTCGAGCAACCATTGTCACACCCTCTGTTAGGTTGGCAGAGCGACGGACCGCAATGGGTAGGACAAAGCGACCTTGGGCACCAAGATTGAATGCTGATACTTCCGATGAGGTTGACATAGCCCAAATAGTACAGGAAGTGCCACTGAAATCAAGTAAGTGGCATTAAGGGTAATCAAGTGGCACAAAAATTGCGATTATTGGCTAGAACTGACTCTGAAATTTACGCACCGCCGCCTTGCGCCTTACTCTCTTTTGGAGGGCCATCTATACCGGCCTCTCTACGCTGCACGGGGGTAATAGAAGTCGGTGCTCCTGTCAGAGGGTCGCCGCCGCTGGCAGTTTTAGGAAAAGCTATAACTTCACGGATGGAATCAGAGCCGGTTAATAGCGCACAGAGGCGATCGAGACCCAACGCAATTCCGCCATGAGGCGGAGGTCCATAATTAAAAGCTTCCAGAAGAAATCCGAACTTACTCATCGCTTCTTCATCGCTTAAGCCGATAACGGTGAAAACATCCTTCTGCATAGCCCGATCGTGAATACGGATTGAGCCGCCGCCTAATTCAGTTCCGTTTACAACGATGTCATAAGCGTATGCCAGAGCAGTAGCTGGATCACTTGCAAAAGTTGTAGCAAACTCGGGTTTAGGGCCAGTGAAAGGATGATGAACAGCAGTCCACCCTCCCTCGCTAGTTGGCTCAAACATTGGTGCATCGACTACCCATAAGAATTCCCACTGGTTATCCGCAATTAACTTGCAGCGAGCGGCAATTTCCAGACGGACCGCACCTAATAAATTCAAAGATGGAGTCCGTTCGCCCGCGGCGAAGAAAATCGCATCCCCTGATTTAGCACCGGCTTGCGTGACAATTCCGGCTTGTTCTTTTTCAGATAAGTTTTTTGCCACTGGCCCGCTCAGGGTGCCATCTTCATTAACAAGTATGTAAGCCAGACCTTTTGCGCCACGGGTCTTTGCCCAATCTTGCCAAGCATCTAGTTCGCGGCGGGGAGAACTTGCCCCACCTGGCATAACAACTGCGCCTACATGGGGAGCTTGGAATACTCTAAAGGCTGTCTCTGCAAAATAGTTAGTGAAGTCAACAAGTTCGTTACCAAAACGCAAATCTGGCTTATCTGAACCGTAACGCGACATCGCATCTGCGTATGTCATTCTTTTGAGTGGGAGTTGTATTTCGAAATTTAAAACATCTTTCCAAACGCGAGTAACAATCCTTTCAGTAAGGGCCAGTATATCTTCTTGATCAATGAAAGACATTTCAATATCTAGCTGAGTGAACTCCGGTTGTCTGTCAGCACGAAAATCTTCATCGCGAAAACATCGAGCAATTTGATAATACTTCTCCATGCCAGCGACCATCAGAAGCTGTTTGAAAAGTTGTGGTGACTGTGGCAGCGCATACCAACTGCCCGGTTGCAAACGAACGGGAACGAGAAAATCGCGCGCGCCTTCGGGAGTAGAACGGGTTAAGTATGGAGTTTCAATATCAAGAAACCCTTCTTCTTCCATGACACGACGAATCGTTGAAGTTACTTTAGAACGGAGACGCAAGTTTGCTGCTGGCCTCTGGCGGCGCAGATCCAAGTACCGGTATTTCAGCCGAACTTCTTCATTGATATCGGTGGCTTCGTGCTCGTCGATTGGGAATGGCAGCGGCGCAGATTCACTCAAGACAACAATGTCATCGCCCATTACCTCAATTTCACCTGTTGGTATTGAAGAATTTTCATTGCCCGCCGGGCGTGCGACAACTTCGCCAGTTACTTGTAGACACCACTCTGCCCGTAGCACACCGGCTAATTTCTCATCACGGATTACAACTTGCACAGAACCGGAAGCGTCGCGCAAATCAATAAAAGCTACTCCCCCATGATCGCGACGGCGTGATACCCAGCCTGCCAGAGAGACCCTCTGACCGATATTGCCCTTACCTAAAGATCCAGCTTCGTGTGTTCTTAACAATTAATCGTTTCCACATCTCTTAATTAGCGATTGGCGGCAGTGCGCAGCGTTTCGCCTACGGTGGCAAGAGTAACTGAAGAGCTCTTGCCCGTGCTCATCTCTTTTAACTGCGCCATTCCACTTTCTAACTCGGAATCGCCAAGAACTAGCAGAAATTTCGCACCGCTTTTATCTGCCGCTTTCATAGCGCTCTTGATGGCTTTGTCTCCAAAAGCCATTTCGCAAATCAACGAATCGGCCCGCAACTCTTGCAGAAGCAGAATCGCCCGCTCTTTACCTTGTGAACCTAACGGAATAACGAAGAGATCAGGAGCGAAGCGTTCTTTCTCGAAACATCCTTCAGCTTCGGCTGCCAATAGCGTTCGGTCAACGCCTAGACCAAAACCAATTCCAGAGAGAGACTGACCGCCTAGCTCTGACATGAGTCCGTCGTAACGACCACCTCCGCCAATGCCAGACTGGGCACCAAGTAGCTCATGAACGAATTCAAAAGTTGTGCCGGTGTAGTAATCCAGCCCCCGTACCATCTGTGGATTGAGGCAATAGGCGATACCCATTAAATCTAAATACCGTCGCACTTGAGCAAAATGATCTTTCGATGTTTGGCTTAGGAAGTCCATTAGTAGCGGTGCTTTGGACATTACCGATTTTATTTCTGCGCGCTTATCATCAAATAAACGCAACGGGTTTATTTTAGCTCGCTGCGCAGTGGCTTCATCTAAAGTAAGCGTTGCAATATATTTAAGTAGTTCGACTCGATGCGCGTTCCGTGATTGCGTGTCACCTAGTGAAGTTAAATCTAACCGATATTTCGTCAGGCCAACTCTTTTGAAACCAGCGTCTGCAATCGCAATCACTTCAGCATCAATGGCTGGATCATCCAAACCAATTGCTTCGACTCCTACTTGATAAAATTGGCGATGGCGACCGGCTTGCGGACGTTCTGCGCGAAAGAAAGGTCCCGTGTACCAGAGCTTTACCGGCAACGCTCCTCTATCCAGACCATGCTCAATCACCGACCGCATAACTCCAGCAGTTCCTTCTGGCCTTAAAGTTATCCAGCGCCCACCCCGATCTTGGAAGGTGTACATCTCTTTAGAGACAACATCGGTTGATTCACCAACTCCACGTTTATAAAGTTCAGTATCTTCAAAGATAGGAAGTTCGATTAATTGGTAACCGCACTCTTTAGCTGGATCGATGAGGCGCTGGCGAACCAAATCAAAGATCCGTGAACGAGGTGGCAAATATTCGCTAACTCCTTTGGGTGCTTGGATTCTCTCGCCGCTCATTAATAACTGCCTTTCAAGTTTTGCAAATAGGGATTGTTCTTACGCTCGCTACCGATGGTGGTTTCAGGGCCATGCCCGGTTAGAACTCGTAAATGATCAGCTAGTGGCAACACTTTTTTTCGCAAAGTGTGCTCCATATCTTTAGCTGATCCAGTTGGTAAATCTGTGCGCCCGATTCCACCGGCAAATAAAACATCACCACTGACCAAAATTTCGTCGTTAATTTCAAACATTAAAGATCCACGCGTATGCCCTGGGGCGTGTATAGCTCTGAATTGCAAATCCAATAAGGAAACGACGTCGCCATTTCGTAATTCTCTAACATCGAAAGGTTCAACAAAGTCGATATCTCCCAATGTCGTTGCAAATTCTGGGCTAAGCGCACGTTCTGGGTGCAAGAGCAACTCTCTATCTTCGCTATGGATATATGCCGGGATTCCATAACCGTTAGCTATAGGAGTAATTGAGAAGGTGTGGTCCAAATGGCCATGGGTGGCAATGATCGCAATAGGTTTGAGCTTGAATTGGCCCAGGATTACCTCAACGGTCTGAGAAACATCTGGCATCCCAGGGTCAAAAACAATGCATTCGCTACCGGCCGCCGGGGCGATAATCCAGCAATTGGTGGCAAACATGGGGGCGGCAAAGCCCTTTACGAGCATAGGGACCCCCTTTCATCTCTCCTCTGTCGAACCCAATTCACGCTCTGCCCAGTAAACAGGGTACCTTTACCCCTCACAGGGTTCGACCCACGCTTTACGAGAAAGACTCGTCTAGCACGCACTTATATACCGAAGTTCTTATCGAAGGATAAGGCACC